>NZ_JANION010000063.1:0-44882 GCF_024610815.1 Mixta sp. | reverse complement strand
TGGCGACAGATAACAAAAAAGAGTCTTCATATAAGAGGTTTCGTTAAGCGTTTATTTGATTAAATCAGGCCGAATAAAAGAGCGAATATATTAATTGTATTGTAATTGTTTTATAAAATACTTTTAGAGAAATAGCGCCTTCGTAGCGGACCAACGCCATGTCATATAAAATTTTCGTCCGTTGGCGTTGAGTTCAGCAGATCTTTGCTGCATGGTGATAACCAGATTTTTGGCTGCTAAGGAGCTGGCATGCTTTTTAACCTGTTTCGTTTTCTGTTTCGTTTACTGTGGCGCGTGCAGCTGCGCGGCGATCTCTCCGGTCTGCATAAGGAGAAAGTGCTGATCGCGCCTAATCACGCCTCTTTCCTGGACGGCATGCTGCTGGCGCTGTTCCTGCCGGTCAAACCGGTTTTCGCCGTTTACTCTGACATCAGCGATAAATGGTTTATGCGCCTGATTAAGCCGCTGGTGGATTTTGTGCCGCTCGATCCCACCCGGCCTATGTCGATCAAATATCTGGTGCGCACGCTTAACGAAGGCCGGCCGGTGGTGATCTTCCCTGAAGGGCGCATCACCGTTACCGGCTCCCTGATGAAGATCTACAGCGGCGCTGGCTTTGTGGCGGCGAAATCGCAGGCGACGGTGGTGCCGATGCGTATCGAAGGCGCGGAGTTTACCCCTTTCGGTCGTCTCGGCGGCGTCTTTAAGCGCCGCCTGTTTCCGCGCATCACCCTGACGCTGCTGCCGCCTACGCGGATTCCGATGCCGGACGCGCCGCGCGCCCGCGATCGCCGTATATTGGCCGGCGAGCATCTGCATCATATTATGATGGAGGCGCGCATGGCGGTGCGCCCGCGTGAGACGCTGTTTGAAGCGTTCCTGAACGCCCGCACGCGCTACGGCTGGTTCAAGCCCTGTATTGAAGACATTAATTTCGCACCCGATAGCTACACCGGCCTGCTGAAAAAATCGCTGGGCGTCGGACGCATCCTGGAGCGCTATACCCAGCCCGGCGAATATATCGGTCTGCTGCTGCCCAACACCACCGTGACCGCCGCCGCCATCTTCGGCGCCACGCTGCGCGCGCGTATTCCGGCGATGCTTAACTACACCGCTGGCGTCAACGGTCTCGCCAGCGCGGTGGCCGCCGCGCAGATCAAAACCATTTTCACCTCGCGTCAGTTCCTGGAGAAAGGCAATCTGTGGCATCTGCCGCAGGGTACGCCGCAGGTGCAGTGGATCTACCTGGAAGATTTAAAAGATACCGTTACCGGCAAAGATAAGCTCTGGATACTCGCGCATCTGCTGGCGCCGCGTCATGCGATGCTGCCGCAGAAAGCGGAGGATGCGGCGATGGTGCTGTTTACTTCCGGCTCCGAGGGCAATCCCAAAGGGGTGGTTCACTCCCATAAAAGCCTGCTGGCCAACGTCGAACAGATCCGCACCGTGGCCGATTTCACCCCGCGCGATCGTTTCATGGCCTCGCTGCCGCTGTTTCATGCTTTCGGCCTGACCGTTGGGCTGTTCACGCCGTTGATGACCGGCGCGCAGGTTTTTCTCTATCCCAGCCCGCTGCATTATCGCATCGTGCCGGAGCTGGTCTATGACCGTAACTGCACGGTGCTTTTCGGCACTTCGACCTTCCTCGGCAACTATGCCCGCTTCGCCAACCCTTATGACTTCGCGCGCCTGCGCTATGTCGTGGCTGGCGCGGAGAAGCTCCAGGAAGGCGTACGCCAGATTTATCAGGATCGCTTCGGCATCCGCATCCTGGAAGGCTACGGCGTGACCGAATGCGCGCCGGTGGTGGCGATTAACGTGCCGATGGCGGCGAAACCGCATACAGTTGGCCGCCTGCTTCCGGGCATGGATTCGCGTCTGATGTCGGTGCCGGGCATCGAGCAGGGCGGTCGGCTGCAACTGCGCGGACCGAATATCATGAAAGGCTATCTGCGCGTTGAGCGTCCCGGCGAGCTGGAGCCGCCGATGGCGGACAACGGCGAAGGCGTGATGGAGCCGGGCTGGTATGATACCGGCGATATCGTCAGCTTCGATGAGGGCGGCTTCTGCCAGATTCAGGGCAGGGCGAAACGCTTCGCTAAAATCGCCGGCGAGATGGTCTCGCTGGAGGTGGTGGAGCAGATCGCGCTGAAGGCCTCGCCGGAGAAACAGCACGCCGCCACCCTCAGGCCGGACGGCAATCGCGGCGAAGCGCTGGTGCTGTTCACTACCGACGGCGAGCTGCAACGCGATCGTCTGCAACAGGCGGCGCGCGAGCTGGGCGCGGCGGAGCTGGCGGTGCCGCGTGATATTCGCTTCCTGAAACAGCTGCCGCTGCTTGGCAGCGGCAAGCCCGACTTCGTCACTCTGAAAAAAATGGTGGAAGAAGAATGAAGCTCCCCGGTAACGACTCCTCGTTAATGTCACGCGGCATGCTGGCGGTTATCGTCGCCCAGTTCTTCTCCGCCTTCGGCGATAACGCATTGCTGTTCGCTACGCTGGCGGTGCTGAAAAATCAGCTCTGGCCCGACTGGAGTCAGCCGGTATTGCAGATGGTCTTTGTCGCCACCTATATCCTGCTGGCGCCTTTTGTCGGGCAGATGGCTGACAGCTTTGCCAAAGGCCGCGTCATGATGCTGGCGAACGGGCTGAAGCTGCTGGGCGCGCTGGCGATCTGCATCGGCCTGAATCCCTTTATCGGCTATGCGCTGGTGGGCGTCGGCGCGGCGGCCTATTCACCGGCGAAGTATGGCATTCTCGGTGAGATCACCCGCGGCGAACAGCTGGTGAAAGCGAACGGCCTGATGGAAGCCTCGACCATCGCGGCGATCCTGCTGGGATCGGTGGCGGGCGGCGTGCTGGCGGACTGGAGCCTGCTGGCGGCGTTGGGCATCTGCGTGCTGACCTATGCGCTGGCGGTGGTGGCAAACCTGTCGATACCGAAGCTGGCGGCGGCGCGGCCAGAACAGAGTTGGCATCCACTGGCGATGGCGCGCAGTTTCTTTCAGGCGACACGGCAGCTATGGCGCAATGGCGAAACCCGTTTTTCGCTGGTGGGTACCAGCCTGTTCTGGGGCGCCGGCGTGACGCTGCGTTTTCTGCTGGTGCTGTGGGTGCCGGTGGCGCTGGGCATTACCGACAATAAAACGCCAACGCTGCTGAATGCGATGGTCGCTATCGGGATCGTTATCGGCGCGGCGGCGGCGGCAAAGCTGGTGACGCTGAAAACCGTCGGACGCTGCATGCCCGCCGGAGTGTTGATCGGCGTTGCGGTGGTTCTCTTCGCATTACAGCATACCCAGGCGAACGCTTATGCGCTGCTGATCCTTATCGGCGCGCTGGGAGGCTTCTTTGTTGTGCCGCTGAATGCGCTGTTGCAGGAGCGCGGCAAGCAGACGGTCGGCGCTGGCAACGCTATCGCAGTGCAGAACCTCGGTGAGAACAGCGCGATGCTACTGATGCTGGGCCTCTATTCGCTGGCGATTAGGCTGGGTGCGCCGCCGGTGGCGACGGGCGTCGGCTTCGGCGTGCTGTTTGCGCTGGCGATCGCTGTACTGTGGGGCTGGCAGCTGGCGCAAAAGCGCCATTAACAGTAAAAGCGGCGGGAAACGTAGCTTTTATTTAATCAGGAAAGCAGGAACGTGTAATGAATGGCAGCAATGCAGTTCAGTATCCTGTCCCACGGGACTGGCAAATGTTTGAACGGCTTTGTCTGGCGTTACTGAGTGATATTTACGCCACTAAATTTCAGCGCTGGGGACGCAGCGGGCAACGCCAGGATGGTATCGATATTTATGGCAAAACGCTGGAAGGGGCGATCGCAGCTCAGTGCAAAGGTCGCCAGCAGGGTGTAGGGAAAGGACTACGAAAAAGCGATATCGATAACGTCTGTAAGGAAATCGATAACGGCCACGTCAGGGTTGATAAAATCCTCGTGTTAACGACTCTGCCCGATGACGTAGCGCTGCATCAATATGCATCACAGCTTTCATTGAAACGGCAAGCGGCGGGGCAACCGTCAATCAGCATATGGGGATGGGATACTATCTCCGACTATATAGGCAACAGCCCGCGCGTGCAGCGCAGCTTCTATGGCTCCTGGTTTCATAAAAGCACTCTGCGGCAGCGTGTCGTGGCGGCAGGTGTTGTTATCGTAATGGTTGGTCTGGTCATTTTCGCTGTCCAGGCAGGCTGGCAGCGTTACGGGCAGGCAAGACTGAATAGTATCCAGCAGCAGACGTCTGTTTTGCAGTCGCTACAGCAGTTCAATAGGCAGACCGGCGCGCTACAGCAAGCCTGGCATGATTGCGAGCGGCTGCTGGCGCCGCAAATTTTACTTTTCAGCTGGGATTTGCAACGGCATTGCATCGCGCCCGTTAAGCAGCATTTGGATAAATCTGATGCCCTGCTGGAAAACAGCAGCGTAGCGCTGCCTGCGGAAATATGGACTGAGTTAAATAAACAGCTACAGCTGATGCATGAAGATTATCGCCAGCTGCTTATTGCCAGTGAAGCAACGACCAACGCAGAAAAAGATATTATCAATAGCTGGCAACAACAGTGCCTGATAAAGCATCCCGATAACGCCTTTTATGTCGAGAAACAGAAAAGCGCGCGCGACGCTTTTACCTGGGCTGTCGATCAGCAAAGCCGGCTCTATTTTCTAATGCGTGATTTTATGCTGCCGGGAATGGCGTCAATGAAAGCCAGAGTTCAGAGCCTGGCACGGCAACAAATGGATCGTGCCGCGCCTGCCGCCATGATTGAAGAGGCCAACCAGCTGCCGCTGTTGCTGCAACAGCGCAATGATTACCACTTTCAACCGCAGCCCTCGCCTTTTACGCTGGCGGTGACGAAGATCTGGAGTGCGCGCACGATTAAAATTTCCGGTGAAGACACGCCCGATATAGTAGAGGATTTACGCTGGAGACAGCTCTATGCGAGAGCGCTGGTAATGAGCCTGGCGGGGAAAAAACGCGAAATCGAGAATCTGATTCAATGCGGTCTGTTAAAGCCTGAAGCGCGCAAGTGGATTGATAAACCGCAGTTTCCCGCCGAGGAGCAAGCAGCGGATTAAACGGGCGCAGCGGTTAGCGCTGCGCCCTGGCGTTGTTTTTACGGCGCCGGATAGGTATAGCGGCGGTGAATCGCTTCCAGCTGCTCCAGCACTTCGCTGCTGAGCGTCAGCTGATAACTGTCGATATTGCTTTGCAGCTGCTCAAGGGTGGTGGCGCCCAGCAGCGTGCTGGCGACGAAAGGCTGCTGACGCACAAAAGCCAGCGCCATCTGCGCCGGGTCGAGGCCATGCCTGCGCGCCAGATCGACATATTCCGCAATCGCCAGCTGCGACTGCTCGCCGCTGTAGCGCGTAAAGCGGCTGAACAGCGTATTGCGCGCGCCAGCCGGACGGGCGCCGTTGAGGTATTTGCCGCTCAGCGTGCCGAAAGCGAGGCTGGAATAGGCGAGCAGCTCTACGCCCTCATGCTGGCTGATCTCCGCCAGTCCGACTTCAAAGCTGCGGTTCAGCAGGCTGTAGGGATTCTGGATAGAGACGATGCGCGGCAGCTCATGCTTTTCCGCCAGCTGCAAATAGCGCATCACGCCCCACGGCGTTTCATTCGATACGCCCACATAGCGGATCTTGCCGGCGCGCACCTGCTCGGCCAGCGCTTCCAGCGTTTCCAACAGCGTCACCGGCACGCTGCTGTCG
Organism: Mixta sp.; assembly: GCF_024610815.1. Classification (NCBI taxonomy): domain Bacteria; kingdom Pseudomonadati; phylum Pseudomonadota; class Gammaproteobacteria; order Enterobacterales; family Erwiniaceae; genus Mixta; species Mixta sp. Next base: position 39,172 of record NZ_JANION010000063.1, on the reverse strand, counting down.
GTGTACTGATAGCCCAGCTTGCCGAAACAGTTAGTCTGGCGCTGCGGCCAGTGCACCTGATACAGGTCGATATAGTCGGTGTTGAGGCGTTTCAGGCTTGCTTCCAGCGCCACGCGAATATTCTTGCGATCCAGCACCTGCCCAGGGCGGATGCCAGCATCGTTGCCGCGCGACGGGCCAGCGACTTTGCTCGCCAGCACAATTTTGTCGCGGTTGCCGCGCGCTTTCAGCCAGCTGCCGATATATTGCTCGGTTAAGCCCTGCGTTTCCGGGCGTGGCGGGACGGGGTACATTTCCGCAGTGTCGATCAGGTTGATGCCGCAACTAACGGCCAAATCCAGCTGTGCATGGGCGTCGGCTTCGCTGTTTTGTTCACCAAACGTCATGGTTCCCAGGCCCAGCTGGCTGACTTCCAGCGTACTATGGGGGATACGGTGATAGTGCATTTGCCGGCTTCCTTTTATCATTATGGAAAGAATCTTGGCGGCGCCCGTACAACAAAAAGCGTGGCGCACTGCTGCGACTATAGCGGTCGCTGACGAGAGGGGAAAGAGAAGAGTGATGTTTACGGTTGCGATAAGCGCCGAAGAAAAAAGCGTCGGCGCTTACGGATGATTAACGCTCAATAATAGAGGAAACTTCATCGCCGTTAATCTGCAATTCATTGCCAGCCTGATCGGTATATTTTACCAGCCCGGTATCTTTATCAATTTCCGGTTTACCGTCAGTCAAAATCATATGACCATCTTTGGTCGCCATCACATAATTACTGCTGCAACCGCTTAACAGCAACATTATTGACACGGCAGCCGCGCCCATTATCCGCTTCATTGCCAGTTTTCTCCTGCCTGTTCAACACAACTAAACAGTGTAGTAATAAAACATCGGCTGCCCAGGATTAATCGCATAATTCCGAAAAGTGAAAAAGCGAAAATATCCGGCCGTAGCCGGACAGGAGAATGACAGGTTTACTGCGGGGCTTTTTTGCTGCGCATCAAATTCAGGCACTCTACGGCCATTGAGAAGAACATGGCGAAGTAGATATAGCCTTTCGGCACATGAATATTGAAGCTTTCCAGAATCAGCGTGAAGCCGACCAGAATCAGGAAAGCGAGCGCCAGCATTTTGACGGAAGGATGACGATCGACGAACTCGCCGATGCTTTTCGCAGCGAACATCATCACGCCCACGGCGATAATGACCGCCGCCATCATAATAAACAGGTGATCGGAGAGGCCCACGGCCGTGATAACGGAATCGAGGCTGAAGATAATATCCAGCACCATGATTTGCGCGATGGCGCCGACAAAGGAGTGAACATTGGTTTTATGCTCCTCGCTGCCGCCTTCGATGCTTTCATGGATCTCCATGCTCGACTTCCACAGCAGGAACAGCCCGCCGCCCAGCAGAATCAAATCGCGCGCGGAGAAAGGATGATCCATCAGGGTAAACAGCGGATTGGTCAGCTTCACTACCCAGGCGATAGAGGCAAGCAGGCCGAGGCGCATAAGCATCGCGCCCATCAGGCCGATACGACGCGCGCTGTTCTGCTGATTTTTCGGGAGTTTGGCGACAACCAGAGAAAGAAAAATAATATTGTCGATGCCCAGCACGATTTCCAGAATGGTGAGCGTGCCGAGAGCCAGCCAGGCATTGGGATCTGCAATCCAGTCGAACATTGTAACATCGCATCCTAAACGAAAGATAAACGATGATTATACGCATCGTCTTTCGTCTGGGAAATGTTAAAGCAAAAAATGGCGCGCCAGCAGCGGGGCGGTAAAGCTTTTCTTCAGATAAAAGCCGCGCGGCAGCGTCATGATTGGTTCGCCATGTTCACCGATACCTTCGGTCAGCGCTTTGCTGTTGGCCGCTTTCGGACGTATCTGCAACACTTCGCCGTGGCGGGCGGTGATGCGCTCTACCTGACCGAGCACCATCATATCCATCAATTCTTCCCAGTCGCGCCGCAGCAGATCTTCCTCTTCCGGCGAGGGGCTCCAGAGCAGCGGCGCGCCGACGCGCCGCGTCGCCAGCGGCAGCGCGCGATCTCCCTCAACCGGAATCCACAACACGCGCGCCAGCTTATGGCGTACATGACTGTTCTCCCAGGTGACCCCGCTGTTGCCGGTGAGCGGCGCGACGCAGACGAAGGTGGTCTCCAGCGGACGGCCCTGCGCGTCAACAGGAATGGTTTTCAACTCTACGCCAAGATGGGCGAAATCGCGTTCCGGCTTGCTGCCGGCGCTGGCGCCTAAATGTATCTCCAGCAGCATGCCGACCCACCCTTTATCGCGGCGCAAATCGGCGGGCGTTGGAATGCCCGCCTGCTGGGCCAGCTCGCTCAGCGTATAGCCAGCCAGCGCCTGCGCGCGCGTCAGCAGTTCCGCTTCATTTTCGGGTGGCGCTGATAAAAACCGTGTCGTCATAAAAAGCCTGTTAGTTGATCAAAAAATAACCATCTCTGTTTTGCCTGTCGGCGGCGGTCTCACAGAAGAAAAAGCGGGGGAATAATAGCATGATTACCCTTGGGTTTTTATCTGGACGATCCTGCGACGCGGCAAAGGGCCGTACTGTTTTACCCACATTGTCACCGACAATGAACAGGATCTTACCCGTAGTTATCCACAGAAAACTGGGATAACTCAGTTTTTTCGCACATACTGGTTCCATTTACAGCCTTGACGGAGGCTCTTTTTGCTGGGTGAGGCCATTTTGTGCGTAACTTTATGGCATATTCTGTGGATAAAAACATCGGTGTTTGATCTTTCGCCAGTAAAGGATCTTTTTATCTTTTGAAGCCGGGTCGGGAATCGATCACGGCCTGGGTTTGATATTTAATTTATTGATATTAAATCTATTTTATAGAAGATCTTACGGCGGGCAATGACGGTTTTTTGCAGCTTTTCCCGGCCGTTTACCATGTTCTGCACAAAGCTATCCACAGAAAAAGTGAATAAAATGGGCTGTTTTAGCCGGTCTCTGTTTATAACTATGATGAAATCTGTGAGTTATCCCAATGTTATGCGTTATGCACAGCCGCAAGCAGTGGTTTACCGCCTGTAAGGAGTATGAAACAATCAGACTATCTGAATTTCAGTTTGAGGTAGTCCCGTGATCGACGATGATGGCTACCGCCCAAATGTTGGTATTGTAATCTGTAACAGGCAGGGGCAGGTATTATGGGCCCGGCGTTTCGGACAGCATTCCTGGCAGTTCCCGCAGGGGGGCATCAATCCAGGAGAAACTGCGGAACAGGCTATGTACCGTGAACTCTTTGAAGAAGTCGGTTTGCACCGTAAAGATGTCCGCCTGCTTGCTTCTACCCGAAACTGGTTACGTTATAAGTTGCCAAAACGTTTGGTGCGTTGGGACACGAAGCCGGTATGTATCGGCCAGAAACAGAAGTGGTTTCTTCTGCAGTTGATGTGCAATGACGCCGATATCAACATGCAAACCAGCAGCACGCCGGAATTTGACGGCTGGCGCTGGGTCAGCTTTTGGTATCCTGTTCGTCAGGTGGTCTCGTTTAAGCGCGATGTTTACCGCCGCGTAATGAAAGAGTTTGCCAGCGTCGTCATGCCGCTGCAGGAGAGTGCAACGCAGCGCAATTCGCCTGCTTATCGACGAAAAAGAGGTTAAGCCACGCTGATGATGCTGACTCAGTTGCGTGAGATTGTAGAGAAAGTGGCGGCCGCGCCGCGTCTGGATGAGGCGTTGGAGATCCTGGTGAACGAAATCTGTTTCGCCATGGAAACCGAAGTCTGCTCTATTTATCTCGCCGATCACGATCGTCGTTGCTATTACCTCATGGCGACGCGCGGGCTGAAAAAGCCGCGCGGCAAGATCGTCACGCTGGCATTCGATCAGGGCATCGTCGGGCTGGTAGGGCGACTGGCGGAACCGATCAACCTCGCCGACGCGCAGAGTCATCCCAGCTTCAAATTCATTCCTTCGGTTAAAGAGGAACGTTTCCGCTCCTTCCTCGGCGTGCCGATCATTACGCGCCGCCAGCTGCTTGGCGTGCTGGTAGTGCAGCAGCGCGAACATCGTCAGTTTGACGAAAGCGAAGAATCTTTTCTGGTGACGCTCGCCACGCAGATGGCCACGCTGATCACTCAGTCCCAGCTCAGCCAGCTGTTCGGCCACTTCCGTCAGAAGCGCGTGCGCGCGCTGGCGGCGGCGCCTGGGGTCGCGGTCGCGCCCGGCTGGGTCGACAATACTCAGCCTTCTCTGGAGCATGTGTTCGCCGCCTCGACGCTGGATGTCGCGCGCGAGCGCGAGCGGCTATCGCTGGCGATGGGCGAGGCGAGCAATGAATTCCGCCGCTTCAGCAAGCGCTTCAGCGCCAGCGTGCAGAAAGAGAGCGCCGCCATTTTCGATCTTTACTCCCACCTGCTTAGCGACGCGCGCCTGAAACAGGATCTCTTTGCCGAGATCGAGGGCGGATCGGTCGCTGAATGGGCGGTGAAAAAGGTTATTGAGAAGTTCGCTGCGCAGTTCGCCAGCCTGCAGGACAGCTACCTGCGCGAGCGCGCGGGCGATTTGCGCGTGCTGGGTCAGCGCCTGCTGTTCCACCTTGATGATACGTTACAGGGCACCAATGCCTGGCCGGAGCGCTTTGTGCTGGTGGCGGACGAGCTGACGGCCACCACGCTGGCGGAGCTGCCGCAGGAGCGTCTGGCGGGCGTGGTGGTGCGCGACGGTGCCGCCAACTCGCATGCCGCGATCCTGGTGCGCGCGATGGGCATCCCGACGGTGATGGGCGCCGATATTCTGCCGGAAATGCTCGATAAGCGGTTGCTGATCGTCGACGGCTACCGCGGCGAACTGCTGATCGATCCTGAACCGGTGCTGATCCATGAGTATCAGCGGCTGGTCAGTGAGGAGAACGCGCTAAGCCGGCTGGCGGAAGATGACGTCGAACAGCCTGCCGAGCTGAAAAGCGGCGAACGTATTCAGGTGATGCTGAACGCGGGCCTCAGCGCCGAACATGAGCAGGCGATGGACAACTGGGTGGACGGCATCGGCCTCTACCGCACCGAAATCCCTTTTATGCTGCAAAACGGCTTCCCGTCGGAAGAGGAGCAGGTGGCTCAGTATCAGGGAATGCTACAGCTGTTTCTGAATAAGCCGGTGACGCTGCGCACGCTCGATATCGGCGCCGACAAGCAGCTGCCCTATATGCCGATCAGCGAGGAGAACCCCTGTCTGGGTTGGCGCGGCATCCGCCTGACGCTCGACCAGCCGGAGATTTTTCTCGTGCAGGTGCGCGCCATGCTGCGCGCCAACGCCGCCAGCGGCAACCTCAGCATTCTGCTGCCGATGATCACCAGCATCGACGAGATCGACGAGGCGCGACGCCTGATCGATCGCGCCGGGCAGGAAGTGGAGGAGATGCTCGGCTACGACATCCCCCGACCGCGCATCGGCATTATGATCGAGGTGCCTTCCATGCTGTTTATGATCCCGCACCTGGCGTCGCGCGTTGATTTCGTCTCGGTCGGCACCAACGATCTGACGCAGTATCTGCTGGCGGTGGATCGCAACAACACGCGCGTGGCGAATCTCTACGATTCGCTGCATCCGGCGATGCTTCACGCGCTGAAATCGATCGCCGAATCGGCGCGCCAGGCGCAGATTGACCTCTGTCTGTGCGGCGAGATGGCAGGCGATCCGATGTGCGTGGTGCTGCTGGTCGGACTCGGCTATCACCATCTGAGCATGAACGGCAAAAACGTGCCGCGCGTGAAGTATCTGCTGCGCCATATCGAGCGTGAAGAGGCGCAGGCGCTAAGCGAACGCAGCCTGCAGGCGCAAACCGCCACCGAAGTGCGTCATCAGGTCGCCGCCTTTATGGAAAGGCGCGGTCTGGGCGGGCTAATCCGCGGCGGTCGCTGAGGCGATTTATCCGCGTTTACATTTCCATAAACCTGCCGGAAAACGGCTATGCTATCATGCCCGGCCGGTTTTTCCTGGCTGAGAGGCGCTGCGCTTTTCGCGGCGCGCATGGAGTGAACTATCCATCGTCCAGCCCATGGACGGATGACAATAATGGTGAAAGATGAATAGCTACCTGGCTTTCCCCCAATTCGATCCGGTGATCTTCTCCATCGGCCCCCTCTCCCTGCACTGGTACGGCCTGATGTATCTGGTCGGGTTCGTGTTTGCGATGTGGCTGGCGGTACGACGTGCCAACAAGCCCGGCAGCGGCTGGAAAAAAGAGGAAGTGGAAAACCTGCTCTATGCGGGCTTCCTTGGCGTGTTCCTTGGCGGACGCATCGGCTATGTGCTGTTTTACAACCTGCCGCTGTTTCTTGATAACCCGCTCTATCTGTTTAAAGTCTGGGATGGCGGCATGTCGTTCCACGGCGGCCTGATTGGCGTGATCGTCGTGATGCTGTGGTTCGCGCACCGCACCAAACGCAACTTCTTCCAGGTCTCCGACTTTATCGCGCCGCTGATCCCGTTCGGGCTGGGCGCCGGTCGACTGGGCAACTTTATCAATGGTGAACTCTGGGGCCGCGTGGCGCCGGACCTCTCCTGGGCGATGCTGTTTCCCGGCTCGCGCAGCGAAGATGTGGCGCTGGTAGCGACCCATCCTGAATGGCAGTCGCTGCTGGCGACGTACGGCGTGCTGCCGCGTCACCCTTCGCAGCTCTATGAGCTGGCGCTGGAAGGCGTGGTGCTGTTCACCATCCTTAACCTGTTTATCCGCAAGCCGCGCCCAATGGGCAGCGTTTCCGGTCTGTTCTTAATCGGCTACGGCGCGTTCCGCATTATCGTGGAGTTCTTCCGTCAGCCCGATGCCCAGCTGGGCCTGTTCGGAGGTATCAGCATGGGACAAATTCTGTCGGTGCCGATGATTCTGGCCGGCGTGATTATGATGATTTGGGCGTACCGTCGTCGTCCGCAGCTACAAACAGGTGAACAAAAATGAAGCAGTATCTGGCGTTAATGGAAAAAGTGCTGAATGAGGGCACGCCGAAAAACGATCGCACCGGCACCGGCACGCTGTCGATTTTCGGCCACCAGATGCGTTTCAATTTGCAGGAAGGTTTTCCGCTGGTCACTACCAAGCGCTGTCATCTGCGCTCAATTATTCATGAACTGCTCTGGTTCCTGAATGGCGATACCAATATCGCGTACCTCAAAGAAAACAACGTCTCGATTTGGGACGAGTGGGCCGACGAAAATGGCGATCTGGGGCCGGTCTACGGTAAGCAGTGGCGCAGCTGGGGCGCGGCGGATGGCCGTCAGATCGACCAGCTGGCGAAGGTGTTGGATCAGCTGAAAAACGATCCTGATTCGCGCCGCATTATCGTCTCTGCCTGGAACGTCGGCGAGCTGGACCAGATGGCGCTGGCGCCGTGCCACGCCTTCTTCCAGTTCTACGTCGCGGACGGCAAGCTCTCCTGCCAGCTCTATCAGCGCTCCTGCGATGTGTTCCTCGGCCTGCCGTTCAACATCGCCAGCTACGCGCTGCTGGTGCATATGATGGCGCAGCAGTGCGATCTGGAGCCGGGCGATTTCGTCTGGACCGGCGGCGACACGCATCTCTACAGCAACCATCTGGAGCAGGCGCGCCTGCAGCTGACCCGCGAGCCGCGTCCGCAGCCGAAGCTGGTAATCAAACGCAAGCCCGCCTCGCTGTTTGACTACCGCTTCGAGGATTTTGAGATCGAAGGCTACGATCCGCACCCGGCCATCAAGGCGCCGGTGGCGATATAACCCCGGCACGCCAGCAGCGCACCCCTGCGCCGCTGGCGTCCATCCTTAACGGCTGCGGCTGCTGACAGCCCTGTACCGCCAGCGGACAGCGGTCGTGAAAAAAGCAGCCCTGCGGCAGCTTTCGATTCCCCGGCAGGTCGCCTTTGCGGTCCGCCAGCTCTCCCTCCAGCGAACGATCCACGCGCGGCACCGAGTCGAGCAGCAGACGCGTATAAGGATGACGCGGCTGCGTCAGCACCTGTTCCGTCGCGCCCAGCTCCACAATCTGCCCCAGATACATCACCGCTACCCGATCGCTCATATGGCGCACCACCGACACGTTATGCGAAATCAATACGTAGGTGAGCTGTCGCTCGCGCTGGAGCCGCACCAGCAGGTTGAGGATCTGCGCCTGCACTGAAATATCAAGCGCCGAGGTCGGTTCATCCAGCACGATGATATCGGGCTGCGCCGAGAGCGCGCGAGCGATGGCTATGCGCTGTCGCTGACCGCCGGAAAAGGCGTGCGGCTGGCGGTCGAGATATTCGGGGCGAATGCCGGTCAGCAGCGCCAGATCGCGCGCCAGCATACGACGCTGCGCCTCGCTGCTGCGCTGCTGGATAAACACCGGCTCGGTGATAATGCGCCACACCGGCAGGCGCGGATCGAGCGAAGAGAGCGGGTCCTGAAACACCATCTGCATGCCGCTGCCCAGCCAGGATCCGGGCGTGCGGGCGCGATGGCAGACGCCGCTGGCGGGAGCGATCATTCCCATCAGCAGCTGCGCCAGCGTGCTTTTGCCGCAGCCCGATTCACCGACGATGCCCAACGTTTCGCCGCGGGCGATTTGTAAGTCCAGACCGTTCAGCGCATGCACGCGCTCGGTGACCTTACCGCGCCAGTTGGTGCGCGCCGGGAAATTAACGTGAACGTTTTCCAGTTCCAGCAGGATGTCAGACATGGCGTTGCTCCAGTTGCGGATGCCAGCAGGCGGCCAGCTGTTCGCCGGCGCCGCACGGGCTGAGTGAAGGCGTGTGCAGACAGCGGGCGTCGGCGGCGAAGCAGCGCTCGCGGAAGGCGCAGCCGACCGGCGGCTGCGTCAGGTTGGGCACTGTGCCAGGGATGGCGGGCAGCTCGGCACGCGGCGCGCTCGCTTCCGGCGCGCAGCGCAGCAGGCCCAGCGAATAGGGATGCGCCGGTCGGTCGATCAGCTGCCGGGTCGGGCCGCTTTCGATCACCGCGCCGGCGTACATCACATACAGGCGATCGCACAGCTGCGACACCACCGCCATATCGTGACTGATAAACAGCACGGCGGTGTTGCTGGCACGCGCTTTCTGCTTCAGCAGACGCAGCACCTGACGCTGCACCGTCACATCCAGCGCGGTGGTCGGCTCGTCGGCGATAATCAGTTCCGGCTCGCAGGAGAAAGCCAGCGCGATCATCACCCGCTGACGCATGCCGCCGGAGAGTTCGAACGGGTAGCGCTTCATCACCTGCGGCGCATCGGCGATCTGCATCTCTGTCAGCAGGGCGATCGCTTTTTGCTGCGCCTCACGCGCCGAAAGCCGCTGATGCTGGCGGATAACCTCAGTCATCAGCTGCCCGATGCGGCGCGTCGGGTTCAGCGCGGTCATCGGCTCCTGAAAAATCATCGCCACCTTCGCGCCGCACAGCTGCCGCATCTGCTTCTCGCTGGCGCGCAGTATATCCTCGCCCAGTAGCCGCACGCCGCCGCCGAGAATACGGTAGCTGTCGGCGGGCAGCAGGCGCATTGCCAGCATGGCGGTCACCGATTTGCCGGAGCCCGATTCACCCACCACGCCGACGATTTCGCCGCGGTTGACGCTCAGCGAGACGCGATTAAGAGCATGCACCTCGCCCTGAAAAATCGGGAAGCTGAGGCGTAAATCGTCAATAGCCAACAGGGGTTCGCTCATCAGTGACGTCCTCCGCTTTTCGGATCGAGCAGGTCACGCAGACCGTCGCCAAACAGGTTAAAGCCAACGGCGGTGATCAGAATGGCGGCGCCGGGAAAGGCGCAGTACCACCACTGATCCAGCACATAGTTGCGGCCATTGGCGACCATCGCGCCCCATTCCGCTGTGGGCTGCTGCGCGCCGAGGCCGATAAAGCCCAGCGTCGCCGCCATCAGGATCGCGGTGCCGATATCAAGGGAGGCCTGCACCACCAGCGGCGGCATGGCGTTGCGCAGCACATGCCAGACGATCAGATGCCAGCGCGTGGCGCCGAAGGTGCGCGCCGCCTGCACATAGGCGAACTGGCGTACCACCAGCGTCTGACCGCGCGCCAGCCGCACGTAGAACGGGATGCGCACGATGGCGATCGCCAGCATGGCGTTAAACAGGCTGGGGCCGAGCGCCGCCGCCAGCGCCATCGTCAGCACCAGCGACGGGATCGACAGCATAATATCCATCACCCGCATAATCACCGCGTCCGCCCAGCCGCCCAGCACGCCGGAAAAGCAGCCGAGCAGCGAGCCGATGCCGCCCGCGACAATCACTACCGCCAGCCCGGCGGCCATCGACTGCTGGCTGCCGATCAGTACTCGGCTGAAAAGATCGCGTCCCACTTCGTCGGTGCCGAACCAGTGCGCCGACGAAGGCGGCTGCAAGCGCGCCGCCAGATCGACAGCGTTGGGATCGAGCGGCGTCAGCCAGGGCGAAAACAGCATCAGCAGCAGCATCAGCGCCATAATCGCGCCGCCGATCAGCGTCAGCGGACTCTGCTTCAGCAGCCAGAACGCCTTGCCGCCGCGACGGCGTACGGACATTTTTATTGGGTTAAGATCGGTTTGTTCACTGACGGTCATACGGCGCCTCCCCGACCGATGCGCGGATCGATCCACAGATAGAGCAAATCCACAACGAGGTTCACTAACACGTAGGCGAACGACACCACCACGGCGAAGCCCATCACCGCCGGGAAGTCGAGCGCCTGAATCGACGCCACCACCCAGGCGCCCATGCCGGGCCAGGAGAAAACGGTCTCCGTCAGCACCGCGCCATACAGCAGGTCGCCCAGCGCCAGCCCCAGCACGGTGATCGACGGGATCAGCGCGTTGGGCAGGGCGTGGCCGAGAATAATGCGCCAGGCGGGCAGGCCGCTGGCGCGCGCGGTGCGAATATAATCTTCGCTTAGCTGCTCCAGCATCGCCGAACGGATCTGACGCGCCACGATGCCGAGATGCACAAAGGCCAGCGTCAGCGCGGGCAGGATCAGATGTTCCAGGCTGTTGAAAAAGACCTCGCCGTCTCCTGCCAGCAGCGCGTCGATCAGGTAGAGCCCTGTGACGTGCGTCGGCGGATCGAGCCAGTCGTCCAGCCGTCCGCCGCCGGGCAGCAGGTTAAGATGGCCGTAAAACAGCACGATCGCTCCCAGCCCCAGCCAGAAGGCGGGCGTCGAGATGCCGGTAATCGCCAGCAGGCGCACCAGGTGATCGAGCCAGCGATTGCGCCAGACCGCCGACAGCACGCCGAGCGGCACGCCCGCCAGCAGCGCCAGCAGCAGGGCGCACAGCGCCAGCTCCAGCGTCGCCGGAAAGAAGACGGCGATATCCGCCAGCACCGGCCTGCCGGTGCGGATCGAGGTGCCGAGATCGCCCTGCAACAGATCGCCGACATAATGAATAAACTGCTGCCACAGCGGCAGATCCAGCCCCAGCTGCTGACGAATATGCCGCACCATCTCATCGCTGGCGCGGTCGCCAGCCAGCAGGCGCGCCGGATCGCCAGGGATGAGGTGGGAAATAATAAAGGTGATGACGCATACGCCCGCCATTACCAGCAACAGCCCCCAGCAGCGCTGCCGCAGTATGCTCCACACAGTCATAGCCTGAGCCTCGGTATCAGGCGCCGCCTGGGCGACGCCGGTCAGGAAAGAGAGCCGCCGTTACTTGCTCATGCTGGCGACGTTAAACACCTGTTCCAGCATTGGGTTGTAGACGAACCCCTGCACCGCCTTATTCATTGCCACCTGATAGTTCTTCTGGAACAGGTAGACGTAGGCCGCTTCATCAATCACGATTTTCTGCGCCGCCTGGTAGTCGCGGGTGCGCGCCGCCTGGTCGGTGGTAGAGATCGCCTGCTTCAGCAGGGCGTCTACCTGCGGATTGGCGTAGAAAGCGCGGTTGCCCGGCAGCCCTTTCTTATCGGACTGGAACCAGTAGTTCATATACATATAGGGATCGGCGAAGTCGGGACTCCAGTTGCCGATGGCGATGTCATAATCGCCTTTGCCGATGCGGTCACGCATTGTGGCGTTCGCCAGCTTCTCCAGCTTGACGCTGATGCCGAGCGCGTTCAGGCTCGCCTGGGTAGAGAGGGCGATCGGCTCCCAGTTGGGATCGCTGTCGGAATAGAGGAAGGTAAGGGTTTTCGGCTTATCCGCCACCTTCTCCCAGGCGGCCTTCGCCTGTGTCGGATCGTTACTGTACTGCATCGCCTGCGGATCGAAGCCCCACATTCCGTCCGGTATCGGCCCGCGCATCTGTTTGCCGTTCCCCGCCAGGATACCCTTCACCAGCCCCTGATAGTCGGTGGACCAGGAGATGGCGCGGCGCAGATCGACCTGATTCAACGGCGGCTTTGCGTTATTCAGATAGAGATAGGTCACGCGCAGCGAAGGGTATTCCGCCACGGTCACTTTCCCTTCCTGCTTTAGCGCGCCGAGCTGATCAACCGGTAACGATTCGGCGATGTCGATATCGCCGCGCGTCAGTTGCAGACGGCGCGTGGCGCTTTCGCCGATGATTTTTATCGCCACGCGCTTAAAGGCGGGGCGTTTGCCGCTGTAGTGCGGGTTGGGCACCAGCACCAGCTGCTGGCCTTTTTGCCAGCGTTGCAGCATAAAAGGGCCGGAACCGGCGGTATGCTCCGCCAGCCAGCCGCGCGCGTCGTCGGCCGCGTGCTGTTTCAGCACCGCTGGATTGATAATCGCGGCGCCGTCGTTGGCCAGCGTATTCAGAAACGGCGCGAAGGGGGTGCCGAGGGTAAAACGCACGGTCTGTTCGTCAGGCGCCTCGACCTTCAGGTCTTTCGGAAACGCTTCCGATGGCCCCTGGGCGATTTTCAGCAGGCGCTCGAAAGAGGCCTTGACCGCTGCGGCGGTAACCGGCGCGCCGTCGGAGAATTTCGCCGCCGGATTCAGCTTAAAGGTCCAGACCTTTTGATCGTCGGAGGCCTGCCAGCTCGTCGCCAGATCGCCTTCCACCTCGGTCGATCCTTTGCCGCCCGCGGTTTTATACTGCACCAGCCGTTGATAAGCGGGATAGACCACCGTCCAGTCGTTGTTATCGATGGTGACCGCCGGATCGAGCGTTTGCGGATCGGCGGCTTTGCCGATCGTCAGCATATCTTTTGGCACCGCCGCCAGCGCAGAGAGCGACGCGGCGCTCAGCGCCAACGCCAGCAGCGTCGGGCGCAGCAGGCAGGATGCGGGAGAAGTTTTCATGGCAGGCTCCTGGTTAAAGTGAATGTGTTGTTGTTATAGAAGGCAGAGCGGCACAGCTAAAACGATCGGTTAACAGGGGATAGCGCACCGAGTCGGGCAGTTCAAAATGCCACCACTCGCTGTTGATGCCGACGAAGCCGCCGGCCTGCATAATGGCGTTCAGCAGCAGGCGATTGCGCTGCGCCGCAGGCGGCACCTCCGGGTTCCAGAGGTGCGATCGCGGATGCATCTCATCAAACCCTGCGCCCATATCAAGGATGTGGCCCGCCTCATCGCGCAGCGTAACGTCGATCGCCGTGCCGCGGCTGTGGTTGGAGCCGAGCGACACCGCTACTACATACTGCGGATCGGGGCAGGCGAGCCAGAGATGCTGCTGCGCCAGCTGAGGGCGATAAGCGTCGTATACCACCAGCGTTAGCCCGGCCAGGCGCGCCACCATCACGCTGCGCGCCAGCGCTTTCGCCGCGTCGGGATGCAGCAGGCAGCGCGCCTCCTGATAGATGGCGTAGCCGGTGATATTATCGGGCGTGGCGTACTTCAGATCGATCTCCAGCTGTGGAAACAGGTCCGCCAGGTCGACCAGCTCAGCTTCTTGCGTCATGTACTTTTCCCTCGGTTAACGTTCAAATTGACCAAACTCCTGCTGAAGCTGGCGATTAACGGCCAACCTTGCTGCCAGTCGTTCGCCAAGCTGCTCCACCACCGCCGAAAGCAGCAGGTTAAACAGGCAGCTCAGCGGCGCCAGAGAATCCCAGAAGTGGCCGGTATCGGTCTTCACCTGCAGTAAATCGAGCGGATAGTCGCGCGCCCACGGGCACCAGACATCGGTCACCAGCGCCAGCGGGATCTGCCGCTCGCAGGCGACGCGGCAAAACTGCCGGGCGATAGTGGAGTAGGCGCGAGTATCGGTCACCACTACATAGGGCGACTGAAATTCTGAATTAAGCGTTTCCACCCAGGTGCCGGAAAGCCCGTCTACATAGCTGACGTGCGGGCGGAGGTACTCCAGATGGCTGAAAAAGGCGTTGGCGATGCCGCGTGTCGACTGAATCCCCAATACAAATACCGCGTCGGCGTTCGCCAACCGCTGACTGATGCGTTGAAACACCTCGCTCTGCGCCAGGCGATAAACCTGCGTGATGGCGTCCAGCTCCAGTTCCAGCGACTGCGCGTAGCGATCCGGCAAATGCTTCTGCTGCTGCCAGGAGTCGAGGCGGTCGATAACGCCCCAGGGCTTATAGTCGATCTGCGGCGTATCGCGCAGGCTCTGCCTGAGATCATCAAGATTGCGGTAGCCCAGCCGTCGCAGATAGCGGCCTACGGTAATGCCGCTGGTGCCGGTGGCGCGCGCGATGCTGTCGGCGGTTTCAAACGGAATCTGTCCCGTATGGGTCAGCAGCCATCCGGCGATGCGTTTGCCGCTGGGCGTCTGCTGGCCGAAGGTGCTTTCGATACGGGCGATCAGCGTGGGCTTCACCATTCTGGCAACCTTATGTTAGTTCGCTGTCATCAGCGAGCGGCCTGTTAGTTATTTAACAAAGCAGAAGTCATGCCAGGTTTACGCGAAGCGGGAAGCGGCGCGCAGCACGTTTAACAGCGGCATTGCGGCGATTATGTCTTAACAAAAGCTCAACAAATCTGCAGCATCGCCCATTTCTGGTGCAGTCGGGACTCTCCTCTCCTGGATGCCGCCGCTGCTGCGAGGCGGGTCACATTGCGTTTGGCTGCGTATGAAACGGCGTCCAAAAGCCTGGAAGCCAATGCGCAGAGAACAGGCGGAACGCTGGCGATGAGCAAGCGACGCGGCACAATAGCCGCATGAAAAAAACTTCCGCATACGGCTTTACGCTGCTGGAGCTGCTGCTGGTATTAATGGTGGTCAGCCTGCTGAGCATGGCTTCGCTGAACGGCTGGCAGCAGTGGCAGCAACGCCAGCGCATGCGCGATACCGCGCAGCAGCTGCAACAGTTTCTCTCTGGCGCACGCGCCTGGGCCAACTGGCATAACAGCGAACAGCCGCTGTGGCTGCTGGCGGGGGAGCGCTGGTGCCTCGGCAGCGGGCCGAAGCCCGTCTCAGGCTGTCAGGCTAACCGACGCTTACAGCTGCTGGCGCCGCATCCGCAGGTCGCTATTCTCGCCATTGAGGGCAGTCCCGGCTTTTACGGCAGGCGCAACGTGGCGCGCGCAGGCCATATCGCCTTCGGTGATGAAACGCTGCGCTGGCATATGATTATTTCCGCGCGCGGCCGCATCCGTCTCTGCGAGGCGAGCATATGTCCGTAAAAAACGCTGGCTTCACCCTGATGGAGATGCTGGTGGCGATGGCGCTGAGCGGCATTTTAATGCTGGGCGCGCTGCGTTTGCTGCCGCATCTGCAACGACAAAATTTGCATCTGCAAAGCCAGGTGCGGTTACAGGCGGATTTGCAGCTTATGCTCAACACGCTGGAGAAGGCGATCCGCCGCGCCGGTTACTGCCGCGGCGATTGCGAAGGCGCGCCGCTAACGCTGCGACAGGGTTGTCTGCTGGCGCGCTGGGATGAAAACGGCAATGGCCGCTGGGAAGGGCCGAATCAGGAGGAAAGCGAATGGTACGGATACCGGCTGCGCGATCGACGGCTGGAGATGCAGCGCGGCGCAGAGAGCTGCGAGGGCGGCGGCTGGGAAAGCCTTTCCGATCCGGCAAGCGTGACTATCAATGGACTGGCGTTTGCCCGCCGCGGCGCGCAGGTGGCGCTGACGCTCAGCGGCGCGTCGGCGCGCTTTCCCGCGGTGTCGGTGACGCTGCGCAGCGTCGTCAATACATGGAATCAGCGCTGAAGCAGCGCGGCGGGGTGGCGATCGCCATGGTGCTGCTGGTTTTGCTGCTTGGCTCGGCGCTGCTGAATGCGACGCGGCAGCAGCTCGGCGCGGCGCTGTCGCAGGTGGTCGATGAGCGTCAATACCTGATCGATTACCATCAGGCGCTCTCGGCGCTCGCCTGGGGGCAGCGTCTGATCTGGCCGCTGCGACAGGGATGGCGCTGTCAGCAGCAGACGCAGTTCGGCTGGCGCGCCTGCCTGCTGTCGCTGGATAACGGCGAGGCGCTGCTGCGCGGCTCCGCGCTGGCGGATGCCGACGCGCTGGCGCTGTGGCAGTGGCTGCGGCTGGAGGAGGGCAAGCGCTGGCGACCGCAGGCGCACGGCTGGCTCGACTTCTGCCCGCTTTCCCGTCCTGAGGCCTGTACGCCCGATGCGCGCTGATCGCGGCTTCAGCGTAATAGAGACGCTGCTGGCGCTGCTGTTGTTCGCCATTGGTTTAACCGCGCTGCTGCACTATCAGCAGGCGCTGACGCAGGGCTTTTATCGTCAGTGGCAGCAGCGGGAGGCGTGGCGCATTGCGGCGCTGCGCCTGCAGGGAGAAGAGAGCGAAGGCTGGACCGCCACGCTGCAAACGCTGCCGGGGCCGGAGGGGTGTCAGCTGTGGCAGACAAGCGTTGCGCGGCCCGCGCTGCCGCTGATAACGCTGAGTCAACTGCGCTGCGATGAGTGATTTTCGCGCTTTTTTCGCATCGCGGTTGCATTAGCCGATTTAAGGGGTAGAGTGTCCCCGCGCTGACGCGCAGTAGCAGCACTGAACAGGAGCCACTATGTTTACGGTTTATCACTCCAACCAGCTCGATATCCTCAAATCGCTGGCGGCGTATCTGATTGAAAACGAACCGTTACGCGATCCTTTCCAGTCTGAAGTGGTGCTGGTGCAAAGCCCTGGCATGGCGCAGTGGCTGCAAATGCAGCTGGCGCAGCAGTTCGGCATCGCCGCCAATATCGCCTTTCCGCTGCCCGCCACCTTTATTTGGGATATGTTCGTGCGCGTGCTGCCCGGCATTCCCAAAGAAAGCGCCTTTAATAAATCCAGCATGAGCTGGAAGCTGATGACGCTACTGCCGAACCTGCTGCGCGAAGAGGCGTTTCGCCCGTTGCAGCACTATCTCAACGACGACGACGATAAGCGCAAGCTGTTTCAGCTCGCCTCGCGCGTCGCCGATCTTTATGACCAGTATCTGGTCTACCGCCCTGAATGGCTCAACAGCTGGCAGCAGGGCAAAACCATCGACGGACTGGGCGAAGCGCAGCAGTGGCAGGCGCCGCTCTGGGCCAGGCTGGTGGAATATACGCGCGAGCTGGGGCAGCCGGAGTGGCATCGCGCCAATCTCTACGCCCGCTTTATTCAAAAGCTGGAAAACAGCGCCGAGCGTCCGGCGGGGCTGCCCGATCGCGTCTTTATCTGCGGCATATCGGCGCTGCCGCCGGTCTACCTGCAGGCGCTGCAGGCGCTGGGCAAGCATATCGACATTCATCTGCTGTTCACTAATCCCTGCCGCCACTACTGGGGCGACATTCAGGACTACGCTTTTCTGGCGAAGCTGCAAAGTCGCCGCCGTCGCCACCATCAGCAGCAGCAGGAGATCGCGCTGTTCCGCGATCCGGATGAGGCTTCTTCCCTGTTTAACGACGAGGGCGAACAGCAGCTGACCAATCCGCTGCTCGCCTCCTGGGGCAAGCTGGGACGCGACAATCTCTATCTGCTGGCGCAGATGGAGGCGCGCGAAATCGACGCGTTTGTCGAGGTGCCGGACGACACGCTGCTGCGGGCGATGCAGCACGATCTGCTGGAGCTGGAGGATAACGCGGTAATCGGCCTGAACGCCGAAGAGCTGAACAGCAGCCATAAGAAACGCCTGCTCGATCCGCAGGATCGTTCCGTGGTGGTGCATGTCTGCCACAGTCCTCAGCGTGAAGTGGAGGTGTTGCAGGATCAGCTGCTGGCGATGATGGAGGCGGACCCGTCGCTGACGCCGCGCGATATTATCGTGATGGTGGCCGATATCGACGCCTACACACCCTATATTCAGGCGGTATTTGGCAATGCGCCTACGGATCGTTATCTGCCGTTCGCCATTTCAGATCGCCGCGCCAGCTTCGCCCATCCGGCGATCATGGCCTTTATCAACTTACTGGGCCTGCCGGAAAGCCGCTTCGCCTGCGAAGAGGTGCTGGCGCTGCTGGAGGTGCCGGCGCTGGCGGCACGCTTCGCCATTGATGAAGAAGGGTTGCGCCGCCTGCGGATGTGGGTCGAGGAGTCGGGCATCCGCTGGGGGCTGGATGACGATAATGTGCGCGAGCTGGAGCTGCCGCCGACCGGCCAGCACACCTGGCGCTTCGGTATTACTCGCATGCTGCTTGGCTATGCGATGGAGAGCGAACATGGCCACTGGGACGGCATCCTGCCTTACGATGAATCCAGCGGTCTGATCGCCGAGCTGGCGGGCAACCTGGCGGAGCTGCTGATGCAGCTTAACCACTGGCGTCAGGTACTGGCGCGACCGCGCGCGCTGACCGACTGGCAGCCGCTGTGTCGGGAGATGTTACAGGCGTTTTTCGCCGCCGACGTAAATACCGACGCCGCGCTGATGCTGATTGAAGAACAGTGGCAGCAGGTGATGACCTGGGGTTTGCAGGCGCGTTACGACGACGCGGTGCCGGCGGCGTTGCTGCGCGATGAGCTGGCCGCCCGCCTGGATCAGCAGCGCATCAGCCAGCGTTTTCTGGCGGGGCCGGTCAACTTCTGCACCCTGATGCCGATGCGCTCGGTGCCGTTCCGCGTGGTCTGCCTGCTGGGTATGAACGACGGCGTTTACCCGCGTACGCTGCCGCCGCTGGGCTTCGATCTGATGGCGCAGCAGCCGCAAAAAGGGGACCGCAGCCGCCGCGACGATGACCGTTTTCTGTTTCTTGAGGCGTTGCTGTCGGCGCAGCAGCGTCTTTATATCAGCTATATTGGCCGCTCGATTCAGGACAATACGGAACGATATCCCTCGGTGCTGGTCACTGAACTGGTGGATTACATCGCGCAACGTTTTCATCTGCCCGGCGACGAAGCGTTGGACGTCGACAGCAGCGCCCGGCGCGTGTTGGATCATCTGCACTGTCTGCACAGCCGGATGCCTTTTGATCCGCAGAACTTCGCGCCGCAGTCGGAATATCGCAGCTTCGCCCATGAGTGGCTGCCTGCGGCGCGCGGCAGCGGCGAGCCGCATCCGCCGTTTATGCAGCCGTTGCCGCCGTTGCCGCTCAACGAACTGAGCTTTGAACAGCTGCTGCGCTTCTGGCGTCATCCGGTGCGCGCGTTTTTTACGCTGCGCCTCGGCGTCAGTTTCGCGCTGGAGCAGACGGAGCTGCCGGACGCCGAACCTTTCGTGCTGGACGCGCTTGACCGTTATCAGATCAACGCGCAGCTACTGAACGCACTGATTGAGGAAGAAGACACCCAGCGGCTGTTCCATCATCATCGCGCGGCGGGCGTACTGCCCTACGGCGCCTTCGGCGAGCTGTTCTGGCAAACGCAGCAGGAAGAGATGGCGCCGCTGGCGGAGCAGGTTCGGGAGCTGCGCGACGAGAGCCGCAGCGTAGAGATCGACCTGACGATCGCGGACGTCAGGCTCAACGGCTGGCTGCCGCAGGTGCAGGAAAGCGGGCTGCTGCGCTGGCGGCCAGGCGTGCTGAACTTCACCGATGGCCTGGCGCTCTGGCTGGAGCATCTCGCCTGGTGCGCCATGGGCGGTCAGGGGCAGAGCCGCATGCTGGGACGCAAAGAGAGCCGCTGGTGCTTCGACGCGATCGACGCGGAGCAGGCGCGAAGCTGGCTAACCCGTTATGTTGAAGGCTATCGTGACGGCATGTGCTCGCCGCTGCTGCTGCTGCCGAAAACCGGCGGCGCCTGGCTGGAGGCGAGCTACGACGCCAAAAACGATATCATGCTGATGGATGAGGCGACCCAGGCGAAAGCGCGCGCGAAGCTGCTCACCGCCTGGCAAGGGAACTATCAGCTGGAGGGAGAAGGGAGCGATCCCTATCTGCAGCGGCTGTTCCGCACGCTGGAGGCGACGCATCTTGACGCTATCTGCTCCGCCGCCGAGCAGTGGCTGCTGCCGCTGCTGCGCTTTAACCGCGGCGATACGCAGAAAAACGACGAATAGCGTGGCGTAACCAGAGGAAGGGAAGCGATCGCCACGCCGGTAATATCGCCACATTATCTGTTAATTTTCGCCAGTTGCTTTAGCCAGCGGACACAGTGTTGGAAAAGGAAAGGATAAAACTCAAGGGGTATGCATGCGAAAGTACGCTGTCTGGACAGCCAGTTTATTACTGCTTTTCACCGTTTTTAATCAAGCCGCCCGCGCGGATCAGGGTTGGCAGCCCATCGAACAGACCATCAATAAAAGCGATAAGGATCCCCGTCAGTATCAGGCCATCCGGCTGGATAACGCGATGACGGTATTGCTGGTTTCCGATCCGCAGGCAACAAAATCGCTGGCCGCGCTGACGCTGCCGATTGGTTCGCTGGACGATCCCAACCAGCAGCTGGGGCTGGCCCATTACCTTGAGCATATGGTGCTGATGGGATCGAAGCGCTATCCGCAGCCCGACAATCTGGCCGAGTTCCTGAAAAAGCACGGAGGCAGCCATAACGCCAGCACCGCTTCCTACCGCACGGCCTACTATCTGGAGGTGGAGAACGATGCGCTGGCGCCGGCGGTCGATCGTCTGGCGGACGCGATAGCGGAGCCGTTGCTCGATCCGGTCAATGCCGATCGCGAACGGCATGCGGTCAATGCTGAAATGACCATGGCGCGTTCGCGCGACGGTCACCGCATGGCGCAGGTGGGGGCGGAAACGCTGAACCCCGCACATCCGGCCGCGCGCTTTTCCGGCGGCAATCTGGAGACGCTGCGCGACAAGCCGGGCAGCAAGCTGCACGATGCGTTACGCGCTTTTTATCAGCAGCACTACTCCGCCAATCTGATGAAGGCGGTGATTTACAGCAACAAGCCGCTGCCTGAGCTGGCGGCTATTGCGGCGCAGACCTTTGGCCGCGTACAAAACCGCGACGCCAGCGTGCCGACCATCGACGTGCCGGTAGTAACCGACCAGCAGAAAGGGATCATTATCCACTACGTGCCGGCGCAGCCGCGCAAGCAGCTGAGGATCGAGTTTCGCATTGATAACAACAGCGATCGCTTCCGCAGCAAAACCGACACTCTGATCGGCTATTTAATCAGTAACCGCAGCAAGGATACGCTCTCTGACTGGCTGCAAAGTCAGGGGCTGGCTGACTCCGTCGATGCGGGCGCCGATCCGGCGATCGTGCGCAACGGCGGCGTCTTCGCCATCAACGTATCGCTGACGGACAAAGGGCTGGCGCAGCGCGATCGGGTCGTCGCGGCGATTTTCAGCTATCTCGATATGCTGCGTCAGAAGGGCATCGACAAGCGCTATTTCGATGAAATGGCCCATGTGCTGAACCTGGATTACCGCTACCCCTCGATTACACGCAATATGGACTATATCGAATGGCTGGTGGACACCATGCTGCGCGTGCCGGTGGAGCATACGCTGGATGCGCCTTATCTCGCCGACCGCTACGATCCGGCAGAGATTCGCGCACGTCTTGACGGCATGTCGCCGCAGAACGCCCGTATCTGGTATATCAGCCCGAAAGAGCCGCATAACAAAACCGCTTACTTCGTCGACGCGCCTTACCAGGTAGATAAAATCGACGCTGATTTGTATAAGCGCTGGCAGCAGAGCGCGGCGGAGATCGCGCTGGCGCTGCCGACGCTTAACCCTTACATTCCCGATGACTTCAGCCTGATTCCGGCGGCCGATAAAGCGGCGACGCATCCGCAGCAGCTGGTGAACGAGCCGGGGCTGCGCGTGTTCTACATGCCGAGCCACTATTACGCCACCGAGCCGAAAGCCAATATTACGCTGGCGCTGCGCAACAAGGCGGCGATGAACAGCGCGCGCAATCAGGTGCTGTTCGCCCTGAACGACTATCTGGCGGGCGTGGCGCTGGACGAGCTGAGTTCGCAGGCGTCGGTGGGCGGCATCAGCTTCTCCACCAGCGAAAATGACGGCGTGTCAATCTCCGCCAGCGGTTTTACCCAGCATCTGCCTAAACTGCTGACCACGTTGCTGCATGGCTACGCCAGCTACACCCCGACGGAAGATCTGCTGGCGCAGGCGAAATCCTGGTATAACGAGCGCCTGGACGCGGCGGAGAAGGGCAAAGCCTTCGAGCAGGCGATCCAGCCGGTGCAGATGCTGTCGCAGCTTCCTTATACCGAGCGCAGCGAGCGGCGTAAACTGCTGGCATCCATCACGCCGCAGGAGCTGATCGACTACCGTCGCATGCTGCTGGAGCGGGCGACGCCGGAGATACTGGTAGTAGGCAATATGACGCCGCAGGCGGTAGAATCGCTGGCGCGTGCGGTAAAACAGCAGCTGAACTGCCAGGGCGAAAGCTGGTGGCACAGCGAATATGTCACCATCAAAACGCCGCTGCGCGCCAACCTGCAGAAAGCGGGCAGCAGCAGCGATTCGGCGCTGGCGGCGGTTTACGTGCCGACCGGCTATAGCGAATACCAGGGCATTGCCAACGGCATGCTGCTGAGCCAGATTATTCAGCCGTGGTTCTATAACCAACTGCGTACGCAGGAGCAGCTTGGCTACGCCGTGTTCACCTTCCAGATCCCGGTAGGCCGTCAGTGGGGCATCGGCTTCCTGCTGCAAAGCAACAGCAAGCAGCCTGCGTTGCTGCTGAAGCGCTACGAAGCCTTCTATCCTGAGGCGGAGCGTCGCCTGCGCGCCATGAGCCAGCAGGATTTCGCCCAGTATCAGGCTGCGTTGATCGGTGAATTGCAGCAGCGTCCGCAAACGCTGGATGAAGAGGCGGGACGCTACAGCAAAGATTTCGACCGGGAAAATTACGCGTTTGATACGCGCGACAAGGTCATTGAACAAATTAAAACGCTGACGCCGCAAAGCCTGGCGGACTATTTCCACCGGGCGGTGATTGCTAAACAGGGTATGGCGATGCTGTCGCAGATTTCCGGCGGCCAGCATGGTAAAGCTGACTACGCATCGCCGCAAGGCTGGAAAACCTGGCCGAACGTCAGCAGCCTGCAGCAGTCGCTGCCGGTGACAAGCGAGAAAAAATGAGTGAAAACAATCCGCAGCGGCTCGATCCGCTAACGTTGCCGCTCCAGGGGGAGCGGCTTATCGAGGCGTCCGCGGGAACCGGCAAAACCTTTACTATCGGCATACTCTATCTGAGGCTGTTGCTCGGCCTTGGGCAGCGTCATGCCTTTCATCGACCGCTTTCGGTAGAAGAGATTCTGGTCGTCACCTTTACCGAAGCGGCGACCGCCGAGCTGCGCGGGCGCATACGACAGAATATTCATGAGCTGCGGCTGGCCTGCGTGCGCGGCAGCAGCGGCAATCCGGTGTTGACGGCGCTGTTGCAAGAGATCCCGGACCCCGCCGACGCTGCGGCGCTGCTGCTGGCGGCTGAACGTCAGATGGATGAGGCGGCGATCTTCACCATTCACGGTTTCTGTCAGCGCATGCTCAATCTCAACGCCTTTGAATCCGGCATGCTGTTTGAACAGCAGCTGATTGAGGATGAGTCGGCGCTGCGCCGTCAGGCCGCCGCCGATTTCTGGCGTCGCCACTGCTATCCGCTGCCGCTGACCATTGCGAGAGTTATCGCGCAGGAGTGGACCGGGCCGGAACAGCTGCTCTCAACGCTGACGCCCTGGCTGCATGGCGAGTCCCCGGCGCTGAAGTATGCGCCCGACGGCGAAGAGACGCTGGCGCAGCGCCATGAGAAAATCATCGCGCGCATTGACGCGCTAAAGGCGCAGTGGCGCGCCGCCGCGCCTGAACTGCGCGAACTGATTGAAAAATCGGGCGTGGATAAGCGCAGCTACAGCAGTAAGCACTTACCTAACTGGCTGGACAGTATTGCGGTCTGGGTAGCGGAAGAAACGCAGGGCTATACGGTGCCGAAGGACCTGGCGCGCTTTCGTCAGAGCGTGCTGCTGGAGAAAACCAAAAAGGGCGAACCGCCGCGTCATGCGCTGTTCGACGCCGTCGACGCTTTCCTGGCCGAACCGCTGTCGCTGCGCGATTTGGTGATCGCCCGCGCGCTGGAAGAGATTCGCCTGGCGACGCGCCGTGAGAAAAAGCTGCGCGCGCTGCTGGGCTTTGACGATCTGCTCAGCCGTCTCGACGAGGCGCTGCATCAGCCTGGCGGCGAGATGCTCGCCGAAGCGATCCGCGCACGCTATCCGGTGGCGCTGATCGATGAATTCCAGGACACCGATCCGCAGCAGTACCGCATTTTCCGCCGTCTCTACGTAGGGCAGCCGGAGAACGCGCTGCTGCTGATTGGCGATCCCAAGCAGGCGATTTACGCCTTTCGCGGCGCGGATATTTTCACCTATATGCGCGCGCGTGGTGAAGTCAGCGCTCACTATACGCTGGACACTAACTGGCGTTCGTCGCCAGCGATGGTCGCCAGCGTTAACCAGCTCTTTTCCCGGCTGGATAACCCGTTTCTCTTTAACCAAATTCCCTTTATCAAGGTGAACGCTGCGCCGCCCAACGAAACGCGCGCTTTTCATCTTGATGGCGCTGCGCAGCCGGCGCTGCGTTTCTGGCTACAGCCTGGCGAAGGCGTTGGGGTAAGTGAGTACCAGCAATGGATGGCGAACCAGTGCGCCGCGGAGATCCTGCACTGGCTACAGGCCGGACTGCGTGGAGAGGCGCGGGTGGGCAAAGAGGGCGATATGCGCCCGGTGAGCGCCGCCGATATCACCGTGCTGGTGCGCAGCCGCAACGAGGCGGCAGTAATACGCGAGGCGCTCAACGCGCTTAATATCCCTTCGGTTTATCTCTCCAACCGCGACAGCGTATTTACTACGCCGGAGGCGCGCGAACTGCTCTGGCTGTTGCAGGCGGTGCTGGCGCCGGAACTGGAGCGCACGCTGCGCAGCGCGCTGGCGACCAGTATTCTTGGTCTGGACGCCGCCACCATCGACGCCATGAGCCAGGATGAAGATCGCTGGGACGCGCTGGTAGATGAATTCGCCGCCTATCGTCAGCGCTGGCAGCAGCGCGGCGTGCTGCCGATGCTGCGCGAACTGATGAAGCAACGCCATATCGCTGAAAACCTGCTGGCGTCGGAGAGCGGCGAGCGGCGGCTGACCGATCTGTTGCATCTTGGCGAACTGTTGCAGGAGGCGGCCGCGCAGCTCGACAGCGAACATGCGCTGGTGCGCTGGCTGGCGCAGCAGGTCGCCCAGCCCAATCATCAGGCCGCCAGCCAGCAGCTGCGTCTGGAGAGCGATCGCCATCTGGTGCAGATCGTTACGATTCATAAATCGAAAGGGCTGGAGTATCCACTGGTGTGGCTGCCGTTTGCGGCGAACTACCGCGAGGCGGCGCAGGGGCTTTATCACGACAGGGAAACCTTTCAGGCGCTGCTGGATCTCAGCGACGATGAGGAGAGCCTGGCGCTGGCGGAGCAGGAGCGTCTGGCGGAAGACCTGCGTCTGCTTTACGTCGCCCTGACTCGTTCCGTTTATCATTGCAGCATCGGCATCGCGCCGCTGATCAAGGGCAACCGCAAGAAAGAGGGCAACAGCGACCTGCATAAAAGCGCGGTTGGCTATCTGATCCAGCGCGGCGAGGCGATGAACGCCAGCGGTTTGCAGGAGGCGCTGCACGGTTTATGCAACGAGGCGGTGGACGTGGCGACGCCGGAGGGAACAGCGGAAGGACGCTGGCAGCCGGAAGGCGAACGGATGCCGGAACTGGCAAGCCCGGCGATCTCCCGTCCCTTACAGGATAACTGGCGCGTCACCAGCTACACCGGCCTGCAACAGCACGGCCCGTCGGTGGCGCTCGATCTGACGCCGCGCTTTGATATCGACGCCGCTGGCGAGACGGCTGAGGTCGCTACGCCCGCGCTGACGCCGCATACCTTTCCGCGCGGCGCCTCGCCGGGCACCTTCCTGCACGGCCTGTTTGAAACGCTCGATTTCAGCCAGCCGCCGGATGAGGCGTGGCTGGCGGAACAATTGCAGCTGGCGGGCTTCGGCGATCAGTGGCTGCCGATGCTCGTTGACTGGCTCAGCCGCGTGCTGCAAACGCCGCTGCATCAGAACGGCGTAAGCCTGGCGCAGCTGATGCCGGGGCAATACCTTGTGGAGCTGGAATTTTATCTGCCGATGCACCAGTTGCTGACCGCACCGGCGCTCGATGCGGTGATGCGCCGACACGATCCGCTGTCGGCGCGCGCGCCGGAGCTGAATTTCCAGCAGGTGCAGGGGATGCTCAAAGGCTTTATCGACCTCGTTTTCTGCTGGCAGGGCAAATATTATCTGCTGGATTATAAGTCGAACTGGCTGGGCGAAGAGAGCAGCGCCTATACGCCGCAGGCGATGGCGGAGGCGATGATCGGTCACCGCTACGATTTGCAGTATCAGCTTTATACGCTGGCGCTGCATCGCTATTTGCGGCATCGTGTAGCGGACTACGATTACGAGCGTCACTTCGGCGGCGTGTTCTATCTGTTTTTACGTGGGATGGACGGCAGCGCCAGCGAAAACGGCGTGTTTCATCACCGTCCCTCCATCGATTTTGTCAGGGCGCTGGATAGCCTGTTTACCGGAGACCAGGTGGAATCGAAATGAGAAAAATGAGCGAGTTGCTGCGCGAAGCGGTAGAAAAACGTCTGATACGGCCGCTGGATTTGCAGTTCGCCCATATGCTGGCGGACGATGAACAACCGGCGCTGATGCTGGCGGCGGCCTGCGTCAGCGCCGAAGCGGGAGAGGGGCATGTCTGCCTTCCGCTCGACCATTTTCATGACGGTCAGCTGTTTGATGGCCGACAGCCGGAGCTGGCATCGGAGATCTGGCAGGCGGCGGGGCAGCCGAAAGAGTGGCAGCGTCTGCTGTTGCAGAGCCATGCGGTCAGCGACGGCTCGAAGCCGACGCCGCTGGTCGTGGCGCAGCAGCGGCTTTATCTGCATCGCATGTGGCGCGGCGAAGGCAGCGTGGCGCGCTTTATCGCCGCCGAGCAGCCCGCGCCCGCCTTTGACGACGCCGATCTGCAGCGCGTGCTAAACGAGCTGTTCGGCGATCGCCCCGACGACTGGCAGAAGATCGCCGCCGCCGTCGCCATCACTCGCCATATCTCCGTCATTTCCGGCGGGCCGGGCACCGGTAAAACCACCACCGTCGCGAAGCTGCTGGCGGCGCTGATTCGCCTGTCGCGCCAGAAGATGCGCATCCGGCTGGCGGCACCGACCGGCAAAGCGGCGGCGCGTCTGACGGAGTCGCTGGGCAAGGCGTTACAGGCGCTGACGCTAAGCGAGGAGGAGCGCGCCGCGTTCCCGGAGGAGGCGACCACGCTGCACCGTCTGCTGGGCGCGCAGCCCAACAGCCAGCGTCTGCGTTACCATGCCGGCAACCCGCTGCATCTTGACGTGCTGGTCGTGGATGAGGCGTCGATGGTCGATCTGCCGATGATGTCGAACCTGATCGCCGCGCTGCCGCCGCACGCGCGGGTGATTTTTCTCGGCGATCGCGATCAGCTCGCCTCGGTGGAGGCGGGCGCGGTGCTGGGCGATATTTGCCGCTGCGCCGAAGCGGGTTACAGCGTGGCGCGCGCCATGCAGCTGCGGCAGCTGACGGGCTGCCAGCTGGACGGCGCGGACGGCGAGGGGATGCCTGACGTGCGCGACAGCATCTGCCTGCTGCGCAAAAGCTACCGTTTCGACGCGCGATCCGGCATCGGCCAGCTGGCGCAGGCGGTGAACGCTGGCGACGCGCAGGCGGCGGAAAAAGTATTCCGCGCCGGGTTTGACGATATCTGCCGCAGCGAACTGAGCAGCGCAGAGCACTATCAGCAACTGCTGGAGCAGGGCGTGGCGGGCTATGACGACTATCTGACGCTGCTGCAACGCGATGCGGCGCCGGATGAAGTGCTGGCCGCTTTCGCCCGCTACCGTCTGCTGTGCGCGCTGCGCGAAGGGCCGTTCGGCGTGGCGGGGCTGAATGAGCGCATCGAACGCCTGCTGTTAAAACAGCGGCGCATTCGTCGACCGCTGGCGCAGAGCCGCTGGTATATTGGCCGACCGGTGATGATCGCGCGTAACGACAGCGCGCTGGGGTTATTCAACGGCGATATCGGCGTGGCGATGAACGACGTTGGCGGCGCGCTGAAAGTCTTTTTCCCACTGCCGGACGGTTCAATTAAAGCGGTGCAGCCAAGCCGCCTGCCGCCGCACGATACCGCCTGGGCGATGACGGTGCATAAATCTCAGGGGTCGGAGTTTAATCATACCGCGCTGGTGCTGCCTAATCACTACCTGCCGGTACTGACGCGCGAGCTGGTCTATACCGCCATCACACGCGCGCGGCGTCAGTTGACGCTCTATACCGACCGGCAAATTTTCGCCCGCGCGGTGGCGGTGCGCACGCTGCGCCGCAGCGGTCTGGTAGAGCGCTTAAGCGCGCCGCACAAGGAGATCTTTCTCTGACCGCCGCGTCGCCTGCTTTTGCGTTTATCCGCAATAAAAAGCCCGGCCAACGCCGGGCTTTTTATTTTCTGTCGCTCGTTACGTCAGGTCAGCCATCAGCACCTTTGAACGACGCTGGTAGTTATACATTTGCTTTTTGCTTTCCGGCAGCAGCTCAATATCCACCGGCGTAAAGCCGCGCTCCTGGAACCAGTGAATGCTGCGCGTAGTCAACACAAACAGCTTTTTCAGCCCCAGCTGACGCGCCTGTAACGCGATGCGCTGTAACAACATCTCGCCGCGCGCCGAGCTGCGGTAGTCCGGGTGCACCGCCACGCACGCCATCTCGCCGATCTGCTCATCGGGGAAGGGATAGAGCGCCGCGCAGGCGATAGTCAGGTTGTCGCGCTCGATAATCGTGAACTTATCAATCTCCATCTCCAGCTGCTCGCGTGAGCGGCGCACCAGTATGCCCTGCTGCTCCAGCGGGCGGATAAGCTCCAGGATGCCGCCGATATCGTTAATGGTGGCGCGGCGGATCTGCTCTGCCGACTCCATCACGATCTGCGTGCCGATGCCGTCGCGCGAGAAGAGCTCCTGCAACAGCGCGCCATCTTCCTGATAGCTGATCAGGTGGCTGCGACGCACGCCGCTGCGGCACGCTTTTACCGCGCCGCGCAGAAAACGCACCGTGCCCGACAGGTAATCGCCGCGCTGTTCCAGCGTTTCAATGCGCGCCTGCGCATCGTTGGGGAACAGCTCGGAGATAATATTGCCGTCGTCGTCGGTTGCGCCCTGTTCGGAGCAGAAACCGATCATCTTCTCCGCCTTCAGCTTGATCGCCAGCTGGGTCGCCACCTCTTCCGAAGTGAGGTTAAAGCTTTCGCCGGTGACCGAGACCGCTACCGGGCCGATCAGCACGATGGCGTTATTGTCGAGCTGGCGGTGAATCGCTTCATCATCAATACGGCGAATGCGTCCGCTGTGGCAGTAGTCGACGCCGTCATCGACGCCCAGCGGCTGCGAAATAATAAAGTTGCCGCTGACCACATTAATATGCGCGCCCTGTAGCGGCGTATTGCTCAGGCTCATCGACAGGCGCGCGGTAATATCGAGCTGCAGGCGGCCCGCGGCCTGCTTCACCAGTTCCAGCGACTGCGCGTCGGTAACGCGCGTATGCTTATGGTACATCGGCTCCAGCTGATGCTCCGCCAGGCTGGCGTCGATCTGCGGCCGCGCGCCGTACACCACCACCAGCCGGATGCCGAGACTGTGCAGCAGCCCGATGTCGTTGACGATGCCGGAGAAGTTCTCATGCTCAATGGCTTCGCCGCCCAGCATGATGACAAAGGTTTTACCTCGGTGGGCATTGATATAGGGAACGGAATGACGAAAACCCTGAACCAGTGCGGTGCTACGTTCCTTCACGGCAAACCCTCTTTGCATGACTATTCGATTTTTTTGTATTTTTATTCTTTGCGGCGAAGAGTGCAAGTGGCTTTTACAGGCGGCTATCACCTTTTACAAACGGCTAATAAGGTTAACAGGCTGCATTTTATGGCTTTTTCCGGGTGACAGTGTAAAAGCGATTAGGTTAAAGTTTTCGCTTCATTTTTTATTGGCACTTTTTAGACATATACCCTAAATAATTCGAGTTGCAGGAAGGCGGCAGGGAAGCGAATCCCCACGAGCTTACTAACGTAAGTGACTGGGGTGAACGAGCGCAGCCAACGCACATGCAACGTGAAGTATGACGGGTATAACACAGTATCTGGAGCGGCATGTCCGAATCTAATCCCGTTATCAGCCGCCGTCGGCTGCTGCAGGGCGCCGGTGCGATGTGGTTGCTGAGCGTCAGTGGGGTAGGGCTGGCGGCCAGCAGCCATATTGTCGCGGTGCGCATCTGGCCTTCTTCCAGCTATTCCCGCCTGACTATCGAATCAAGCGTGGCGCTTAAATATAAACAGTTCGCCCTCAGCCATCCTGAGCGGGTGGTGATCGATATCGAGAATCTGCACCTGAACCGCGTGCTGAAAGGCGTGGGGCAGCTGGTGCAAAAAAACGACCCTTACATCAAAAGCGCGCGCGTCGGCCAGTTCGATCGTAATACCGTGCGTATTGTGCTGGAGCTGAAGCAGAACGTAGCGCCGCGCCTGTTTACCCTGGCGCCGGTCGCCGGTTTTAAGCACCGTCTGGTGGTCGATCTCTATTCGGCGCACGACACGCAGGACGATCCGCTGCTGGCGCTGCTGAAAGATTACAACC
The DNA here is from genome assembly GCF_024610815.1 of Mixta sp. Classification (NCBI taxonomy): domain Bacteria; kingdom Pseudomonadati; phylum Pseudomonadota; class Gammaproteobacteria; order Enterobacterales; family Erwiniaceae; genus Mixta; species Mixta sp. The sequence continues at coordinate 8,312 of NZ_JANION010000063.1, read as the reverse complement.
AGGGCGATCTGGAGCGCACCCAGCCGACGGAGGCGCCGCTGCCGGGCAAGGCGGGACGCGATCGGCCGATTGTGATCATGATCGATCCGGGGCATGGCGGGGAAGATCCCGGCGCGCACGGGCTGCATAAGACGCGCGAGAAAGATATCGTGCTGAAGATTGGTCGACGTCTGAAGGCGCTGATCGATAAAGAGCCCAACATGCGCGCTTATATGACGCGTAACGAGGATGTGTTTATTCCGCTGAAAGTGCGCGTGGCGAAGGCGCGCAAGCAGCGGGCCGATCTGTTTATTTCCATTCACGCCGACGCCTTTACCAGCCGCGCGGCGCGTGGCTCATCGGTGTTCGCCCTCTCGACCAAAGGCGCCACCTCGGCGGCGGCGCGCTTTCTCGCCCAGACGCAGAACGAATCGGATTTGATCGGCGGCGTCAGCAAGAGCGGCGATCGCTATCTCGACCATACCATGTTCGATATGGTGCAGAGCCGGACCATCAATGACAGCCTGAAGTTTGGCAAGGAAGTGCTGACCCGAATAGGAAAGATCAACCATCTGCATAAGCGCAGCGTGGATCAGGCGGGCTTTGCGGTGCTGAAGGCGCCCGATATTCCGTCGATTCTGGTTGAAACCGCTTTTATCAGCAATCCGACAGAGGAGCGTAAGCTGCGTACGGCGCGCTATCAGCAGCAGGTGGCCGAGGCGATTCTGAACGGCATCAAGGCCTATTTTTCAAAAGGGGCGGCGCTGGCGCCTCATAAGTAAGGCTGGCCGGGGAAGGGCGGTGACGTCTGACTCCGGCGCGTTTTACCAAACGCCAGATACAAAAAAACACCCTTGAGGGTGCTTTAATGTTGGTTGCGGGGGCCGGATTTGAACCGACGACCTTCGGGTTATGAGCCCGACGAGCTACCAGGCTGCTCCACCCCGCGTCCGGGTGTTGTCGCTTCCGTCACGACAAAGCTTCTTACTTAATTGGTTGCGGGAGCCGGATTTGAACCGACGACCTTCGGGTTATGAGCCCGACGAGCTACCAGGCTGCTCCATCCCGCGTCCGTGGAAGCGCACTATACTCTTACCGATTTATGATGCAACCCTTTTTTGAAAATTAGTGAGCTTTATTCCGGCTGTTGTTGAATATCGCTGCGTATTGCTGATTCCTTAAACAAAACGGCCGACTCTTTTTCTGGCAACGCATTTCATTCTCATTACCCCTTTGCTATCTTCCCCTGCAGGCAGCTGAGGTGAGAGTGTAATGAAAGGACGTTGGACAAAGTATTGGGTGACCGGCGCGCTGTTGGCGCTGCTGGCGGGATGTTCCTCTAAACCGACCGATCGCGGTCAACAATATAAAGACGGCAAGATCGATCAGCCTCTGACGCTGGTCAACCAGCCGAACGCCAAAGGGCGTCCGGTTAACGGCAAAGATTTCGGCGATCAGGTCAGCGAGATTCGCTTCGCCTCTTCTTCTTTATATGGCAGGCAAAGCAACACCTATAGCGCGATTGAGAACTGGCTGCTTGCCGGCGGCGATACGCGCCAGCTGCGCACCTTTGGTCTGGACGCGTATCAGATGGAAGGGGTGGACAACTACGGCAACGTGCAGTTTACCGGCTACTATACGCCGGTGATCCAGGCGCGCTATACGCGTCAGGGCGAGTTCCAGTATCCGCTCTACCGCATGCCGCCGCGCAGTAAAGGCCGCAAGCTGCCGAGCCGCGCGCAGATCTACAGCGGCGCACTGGACGACCGCTATGTCATCGGCTACAGCAACTCGCTGATGGATAACTTCATTATGGACGTGCAGGGCAGCGGCTATGTCGACTTCGGCGATGGCCGTCCGCTGATGTTTTTCGGCTATGGCGGTAAAAACGGCTGGGCTTACCACAGCGTCGGCAAAGAACTGATCGATCGCGGCGAAGTGAAGCGCGAAGATATGTCGATGCAGGCGATCCGCGAGTGGGCCGACAAGCACAGCCCGGCAGAAGTGCGCGAGCTGCTGGAGACCAACAACTCCTTCGTCTTCTTTAAGCCGGAAAATTTCACGCCGGTGCGCGGCGCCAGCGCGGTGCCGCTGATCGCCAAAGCGTCAGTAGCGGCGGACCGTTCGCTGATCCCGCCGGGCACCGTGCTGCTGGCGGAGGTGCCCTTGCTGAACCAGAAAGGCAAGTTCAGCGGCAAATATGAAATGCGCCTGATGGTGGCGCTGGACGTGGGCGGCGCGATTAAAGGCCAGCATTTCGATATCTATCAGGGCATCGGCCCGGAAGCGGGCCATATGGCAGGCTTCTTTAATCACTATGGCCGCGTCTGGGTGCTGCGCGCCGCGCCCGGCACCGGCGGCACGCTGTTCAGCAATGCGCAAAACGACCATAATGGTTCAATGCTGGTCAGCGCCAGCCGGTAAACTTCTCCGTCGCGGGCCGTTCTGGCCCGCTGTCGACACTCAACAAAGGTTATTGCATGAGAGTTCTCTCTGACGCCTGGCGGCAACGCTTTGGCGGTACGGCGCGTCTCTACGGTCAGGACGCATTACAGCTTTTTGCCGACGCGCATATCTGCGTGATCGGCATCGGCGGCGTCGGTTCCTGGGCGGCGGAAGCGCTGGCGCGCACCGGCATCGGCACGATAACGCTGATCGATATGGATGATGTCTGCATCACCAACACCAACCGGCAGATTCATGCGTTGCAGGGCAACGTCGGCAAGGCGAAAACCGAGGTGATGGCGGAACGCATTCTGGCGATCAACCCGGAATGCACGGTGAACTGCGTGGACGATTTTATTACGCCTGACAATACCGCCGAACTGATGGGCGCGGGCTACAGCTACGTTATCGATGCGATCGACAGCGTACGTCCGAAAGCGGCGCTGCTCGCCTGGTGCCGCCGCAATAAGATCCCGGTGGTGACTACCGGCGGCGCCGGCGGGCAGATCGATCCCAGCCAGATTCAGGTCGCCGACCTGGCGAAAACCATTCAGGATCCGCTGGCGGCGAAGCTGCGCGAGCGCCTGAAGCACGATTTCAACGTGGTGAAGAACAGTAAGGGCAAGCTGGGCATCGACTGCGTATTTTCTACCGAAGCGCTGGTCTATCCGCAGCCGGACGGCAGCGTCTGCGCCTCGCGCAGCACTGCGGAAGGCCCAAAACGGATGGACTGCGCCTCCGGTTTCGGCGCCGCCACCATGGTGACGGCCACCTTCGGTTTTATGGCGGTGTCGCACGTCCTTAAGAAGATGATGGCGAAGGCGGCGCGTCAGGGGTAGCCGCCGCGGTCCGCACCGCGCGGGCCAGCGCGTCCAGTCCGCTGCTGCGCGAGGCGCTAAGCTGTTCGCGCAGCCCCAACTCATCGAACAGCGCCAGCGGATCCTGCATCAACAGCTGCTGCGGCGGCTGCCGCTCTACGGCGGTCAACAGCACCGCCAGCAGCCCGCGCACGATGCGGCCTTCGCTGTCGCCGTAAAAATGCAGCGTGCCGTCAGCGAGCCGCTGATGGCCCAGCCAGACGCGGTTTTCACAGCCGCTCAGTTCAATCTCCGCGCTTTTTAACGCCTCCGGCAGCGGCGGTAGCTGTTTGCCCAGCAGGATCAGCTGGCGATAGCGTTCCTCCCAGCCATGGCAGGCGGCGAATTTCTCTTTCAGCGACGATACGGTAATCAGTTCGGCAAAGGGATGCGGGGCGATAAGCGTCATAGTGGTTACTCGGCCAGTAAAGTGATGGCGTTATGGATGGCGCGCACCAGCGCATCGACATCCTGTAACGTATTATAAGGCGCAAACGAGGCGCGCAGCGTGCCGCTGACGCCCAGCGCCGCCATTAGCGGCTGGGCGCAATGCTGACCGGCGCGCACCGCGACGCCGCTCTCTGCCAATATCGTCACGACGTCGCTGTGATGCACGCCGGCGATATCAAACGACAGCAGGCTTGACTCACCGCAGCGGAAGCTGCGAAAGCCGGGCACGCTTTGCAGCCGATCTTCCGCCAGCGACGCCAGGCTGCCGCTCCAGCGCTCGGCGGCCGTAATATCAACGCCCTCCAGCCACTCCAGCGCCGCGCTCAGGCCGATAACGCCCGCGACGTTCGGCGTGCCCGCCTCAAAGCGCCACGGAACCGGCTGCGGCGTAAAGCCGCTGAAATCGACCTGGGTCAACATTTTGCCGCCGCCCTGCCAGGGGGGCATCGCCTCCAGCAGCGCCGTCTTGCCGTACAGCGCGCCGATGCCCATTGGACCGTAGAGCTTATGGCCGGAGAAGGCGTAGAAATCAATATCCAGCGCCTGCACATCGGGTGGACAATGCACCACGCCCTGCGCGCCGTCGATCATCACTTTTGCGCCGACGGCGTGGGCGAGAGCGATCGCCTGCGCCAGATCGGGACAGCCGCCGGTAACGTTGGACATCTGCCCCAGCGCCAGCAGGCGCGTTTTTTCATTCAGCAGCACGGGCAACTGCGCCATATCCGGCAGCCGATCCGCGCCCAGCGGCCATTTCACCACGCGCGCGCCGGTCTGCTCCGCGACAATCAGCCACGGCACCAGGTTGGCGTGGTGTTCCGCCTCGCTCACCAGAATTTCATCGCCCGGCTGTAGCCGCGGACGCAGCGCGCTTTGCGCCACCAGGTTAATCGCTTCGGTCGTGCCGCGCGTCCAGATAATATTATGCGCATGCGGCGCGTTGAGCAGGCGAGCGACCTGCGAACGCGCCTGTTCGTAGCGCTCGGTCAGCTTACGCGCGGCAAGATACTGGCTGCGGTGGACGGTGCCGGCGCTCAGACTGTAGTAGTGCTGCGTCGCTTCGATCACCGCCTGCGGCTTAAGCGCGGTAGCGGCGCTGTCCAGGTAGACGCCCGCATCGGCCAGCGCCGGGAACTGCTGGCGAAACTGGGCGGGATTAAATAGGGTCATGCTGTTCTCGTTGCAATAATTGTGTGGCAATCCTGGCCTGGAGCAGGCTGAAAAGTCGCTAACCTTCTGGCGAAGCAGCAAAAACACGTTATGCTCAAAAGGCAAGGTGTAAACTGTTCACCGCCTGTCACGTCATGTCGGATACGGCTTTCACGGTATTCGCGCAGGCTGATTCAGACGGATGGTTTATCGCATTTAATCTGCAAGGAGATAAAAAATGAAAAAACTCGCCGCAGTACTGGCCGCCTGCGCCATGACGTTTACTTTAGCAGCCTGCTCCAGCAACTACGTGATGCACACCAATGACGGCCGCACCATTGTTGCCGATGGTAAGCCTATGGTAGACGAAGATACCGGTATGATCAGCTACAAAGATGCCTATGGCCATGAACAGCAGATCAACCGCTCTGACGTTAAAGAGATGGTGGAGATGGGGCAGTAATCGCAGGCAAAAAAAAGCACCGCAGTTTGCGGTGCTGTTAAAATCACTATGGACAGACAGGGTAAATCTACAGGAATAAACGGTAGCTGAGCTACCCGATCTGAAAAGCGTCAGATCAATTTGCAAACACAACATCACGACCACAAGCCAAAAGCCTTCTGAAATCAGCAGTTTCCCACCAATCCTGAAAACTTTTCGTTCCGGCTCAGGAAGTGCGGCAACTATAGGTATTTGCTGGAGCTTCCTCAACGGACAATTTATAATGGCTCGGATAAAAAAATCTAATACGTAACGCGCCGTTTACCGCTTGCGTCAAAGTGTTTCAGCCAAGACTTGGGAATCATGTCAAAACGTCTTCCACCCTTAAATGCGTTGCGCGTTTTTGATGCGGCAGCGCGCCATCTCAGCTTTACAAAAGCGGCTGAAGAGCTGTTTGTTACGCAGGCAGCCGTAAGCCATCAGATAAAATCTCTGGAAGATTTTCTGGGCCTTAAGCTGTTTCGGCGGCGTAATCGTTCGTTATTGTTGACCGAAGAAGGTCAAAGCTACTATCTGGATATTAAGGAGATTTTCTCCGCGCTCAACGACGCCACGCGCAAACTGCAGGCGCGCAGCGCCAAGGGCGCCTTGACCGTCAGTCTGCTGCCGAGCTTCGCCATTCAGTGGCTGGTGCCGCGTCTCTCCAGCTTTAACTCAGCTTATCCGGGCATTGATGTGCGTATCCAGGCGGTTGACCGCGAAGAGGAGAAGCTGGCCGACGATGTGGATGTGGCGATTTTCTACGGCCGCGGCAACTGGCCGGGGCTGCGAGTGGAAAAACTCTACGCCGAATATCTGCTGCCCGTCTGTTCGCCGCAGCTGCTGACTGGGGATAAGCCATTGAAAACGCCCGCCGATCTGGCGCATGTGACGCTTTTGCATGACGCGTCGCGCCGCGACTGGCAATCCTATACCCGTCAGCTAGGCTTGCAGCACATCAATGTGCAGCAGGGTCCGATTTTCAGCCACAGCGCCATGGTTTTGCAGGCGGCGATCCATGGGCAGGGCGTGGCGTTGGCTAACAACGTGATGGCGCAAAGCGAGATCGAGGCGGGCCGCCTGGTCTGTCCTTTTAATGACGTGTTAGTCAGTAAGAACGCTTTTTATCTGGTTTGTCATGACAGTCAGGCAGAACTGGGTAAAATAGCCGCCTTTCGACAGTGGATTCTGGCGAAAGCGGCAAGCGAGCAAGAGAAATTCCGCTTCCGCTACGCTAATTAACCTATTTATCCGCGACGGAGTGACCCGGCGCGTTATGTTAACGAGGATCGTTCGATGTCCAGTCGTGCAATGTTGATTTTTTCCGCCATCAGCGGCTTTTTCTTTGTCGCTTTCGGCGCATTTGGTGCGCACGTACTTAGTCAGTCTCTCGGCCCGACGGAGATGGCCTGGATTCATACCGGGCTCGATTATCAGGCCTGGCATACGCTGGCGATTATCGGCCTGGCCGCCGCAATGCTGCGTCGCGCCAATATCTGGTTTTACTGGAGCAGCGCGTTTCTGGCTTTGGGCGTGGTGCTGTTTAGCGGCAGCCTTTACTGTCTGGCGCTCTCCCATTTGAAAATGTGGGTTTTCGTAACGCCAGTGGGCGGCACCTGTTTCCTGATTGGTTGGGTTTTAATGTTAATTGGCGCGCTGCGTCTGAAGAGAAAGGCAGATCGCCATGAATAAAGTGTTGTTGTACTGCCGCTCCGGCTTTGAAAAAGAGTGCGCGGCGGAAATTACCGATAAAGCGGCGCAGCGCGGCGTGTATGGCTTCGCGCGGGTGAAAGAGAACGCCGGCTACGTGCTGTTTGAATGCTACGAAGCGACGGACGCCGACAAGCTGGCGCGCGAGCTGCCGTTCAGCGAGCTGATTTTTGCTCGTCAGATGGTGGTGGCAGGCGAGCTGCTGCGCGACCTGCCGCCTGAAGATCGCATTTCGCCGATTGCCGGCATGCTGAACGGCGTGGTGGAGAAGGGCGGCGAGCTGCGGGTGGAGGTGCCGGATACCAACGAAGCGAAAGAGCTGCTGAAATTCTGCCGTAAGTTTACCGTTCCATTGCGCGCGGCGCTGCGCCAGCAAAACAGCCTGCTGAATTATGAAAACGCGAAGCGGCCGGTGATTCACGTTTTCTTTATCGCTTCCGGCCACTGCTACGTGGGCTATTCTTATCCTGATAATAACTCGCCGTTTTTTATGGGCATTCCGCGCCTTAAATTCCCGGCCGACGCGCCCAGCCGCTCTACGCTAAAGCTGGAAGAGGCGTTTCACGTCTTTATTCCCGCCGACGAGTGGGATGAACGTCTGGCGAGCGGTATGTATGCGGTCGATCTGGGTGCCTGTCCCGGCGGCTGGACGTATCAGCTGGTGAAACGCAGCATGATGGTGCATGCGGTAGATAACGGCCCGATGGCGCCGAGCCTGATGGATACCGGACAGGTGATGCACCACCGTGAGGATGGCTTTAAATATCGCCCGACGCGCAGCAATATCAGCTGGCTGGTTTGCGATATGGTGGAAAAACCGGTGCGCGTCGCCAATCTGATGGCGGAATGGCTGATTAACGGCTGGTGTCGCGAAGCGATTTTCAACCTCAAGCTGCCGATGAAAAAGCGCTACGAAGAGGTTTCGCAGAACCTGACGATGATTCAGGAAAAGCTGCGTGAAAATGGCATTAACGCCCAGATTCAGGCGCGCCAGCTCTATCACGATCGCGAAGAAGTGACAGTGCATATTCGTCGCATCTGGGGTGCGGCGCCGGGCCGCCGCGACGAGCGTTAAGGAACAGTTTACGCTGGCGTGGCGGATAGCGGAGATGTAAAGCTGGCTGCCGAAGCCGAAGCCGAAGCCGAAGCCGAAGCCGAAGCCGAAGCCGAAGCCGAAGCCGAAGCCGAAGCCGAAGCCGAAGCCGAAGCCGAAGCCGAAGCCGAAGCCGAAGCCGAAGCCG
>NZ_JANION010000188.1:0-4813 GCF_024610815.1 Mixta sp. | reverse complement strand
CAATTTTACGACGGGTGAAAATGGTCATTGAATGAGTCCCTGTTAAAGTAATAAACCGTTGCTCAACGCGCCGGGCGTGCGGCGACGCGGGTAGCGCGAGTCGGCGTAAAAAAGAGCAGCAGCGCCGGAATAAGATAAATCAGCCATACCACCACTTCGCTGACGCTGGGCGCTTCCTGATAACCCAGCAGGCTTTCCAGCAGCGTGCCGAACAACGTATGAGTGGAGAGCGTCGCGCTAAGATCGAACGCCACCGACTGATAATGATTCCACAGCCCCGCTTCATGGAAAGCGCGGATCGCGCCTGCGGCCAGGCCAGCGGCGACAAAAATGATAAACAGGCTGGTCCATTTAAAGAATTTCGCCAGGTTGAGCCTGACGCCGCCCCAGTAAATCAGCGCGCCGATCGCCGCCGCGCATAACAGGCCCAGCACCGCGCCGACCGGCGGTGCCAGCCCAACATCCTGGGTAAAGGCGGCCAGCAGGAAAAAGACCGACTCCAGCCCTTCGCGCGCCACGGCGAGAAATACCATCAACACCAGCGCCCAGCCGTTATTGCCGCCCTTCTGCAACGCCTGATCGACCGCCTCCTCCAGCTGCGCCTTTACGTTGCGCGAAACTTTGCGCATCCAGAAGACCATCCAGGTGAGGATCACCACCGCAATCACCGCCACGATCCCTTCAAACAGCTCCTGCTGCTTTTGCGGGAATTCGCCGGTGGTGGCGTTGATAAACAGGCCCAGCGCCAGGCAGAGCGCGGCGGCGATAAATACGCCCGCCCACATGGCGCCAAACCAGCGCGTGCGCTGGGTGCGCTTCAGATAGCTGGCGATCAGGCTGACGATCAGAGCTGCTTCCAGGCCTTCGCGCAGCATAATTAAAAACGGGACGAACATGGGGTTTCCTCTGGCAGATCCGCTTTACGTAAACCGGCGTAAAGAAGCGTAAATCTAAACGATACCGATTATCATTATCGGCAAGAAAAAAACAAGTCACCCGCGGTGATTATTTGTAGGGAGGCACGAAAAGCTGGAGCAGTGAGGAAAAACGCCATACGCGGAAGCGCTGAAGACGCGCCTTGCTTACTGATGGGATAACCGATGGTCAGGCGCTCTGGCGGATGCGCCTGAATAAAAAAGGGCGCGCTACTGGCGCCCAAACGTCAGGATCAGTCCGGCCATATTGCTCGGCCCGGACTGGCGATTGCCGCAAAGTAGCCAGGGAAAACCAGTAACAGCGCATTGATATGCAGCATTATTTCTCCTTGATAAATAGCGTTCCGTCAGGGCGGCAGCGCTGCGCGCAGAGTGCGCCTCGTTTAGCGAAAACGCCGCACCTCATCCCGCGTCAGGCCGATGTCCTTCAGGCGTTCATCCGACATGCGCGCCAGAATGCGTCGGGTACGCTGCCGTTTTATCCACTGCTTGATCGCACGCGCCGGCGCGAGCAGTAAGGCAAGGCTAATCGGCTTGCCGCTGCGGTTTGCTTCATATTCCATGACGCTCTCCTCTTGGTGTTGACTAAATAGAGTGTCGCGCGTCAGGCCCTTACCATACAGAGGCAAAAATTACTTTTAATTAACATACAGAGTGAAGCATAGTGATATTGAATGGCGTTACCTCATTCGATCTGTACTGTTTTCTCTTTAGCATTTTTTACGGAGGCATACATGACGCGTTATCAGCATCTGGCCGACCTGCTTGCCGAGCGCATTGAGCGCGGTCTTTATCGCAGCGGCGAACGTTTGCCTTCGGTGCGCACGCTGAGTCAGGAACATGGCGTCAGCATCAGCACCGTTCAGCAGGCCTATTACCTGCTGGAGGAGAAACGGCTGATCACGCCGCAGCCGCGTTCCGGCTACTTCGTCGCCCCCAGTAAAGCCGCGCCGCCTCTGCCCGCGCTGACGCGACCGGCGCAGCGACCGGTAGAGATTACCCAGTGGGACGCGGTGCTGGATCTGTTGAGCGGACGCATGGAGGAAGAGAATATGCTGCAGCTGGGCAGCGGCACGCCCGATATCTGCCAGCCGACCCTGAAGCCGCTGTGGAAGATTATCGGCAGGCTGGCGCAAAAGCAGGATGCGCGCCTGCTGGATTACGACACGCTGTATGGCGTAAAGGCGCTGCGTGAAGAGGTGGCGCGGCTGGCTATCGACAGCGGCTGCCAGCTCAGCGCGGACGATATCGTGATTACCACCGGCTGTCATGAAGCGCTGTCGATTGCGGTGCGCGCTGTTTGTCAGCCTGGCGATATCATCGCCGTCGAATCGCCCACGTTCCACGGCACCATGCAGACACTGCGCGGCTTCGGCCTACGCGCCATCGAGATCCCTACCGACGCCGTGACCGGCATCAGCCTGGAGGCCCTTGAGCTGGCTTTCGAGCAGTGGCCGGTCAAAGCGGTGGTGGTGGTGCCCAACTGCAATAATCCGCTTGGGTTTATTATGCCGGAGGCGCGCAAGCGGGCGCTGCTGACGCTGGCGCAGCGCTTCGACGCGGCGATTATCGAGGATGACGTCTACGGCGAGCTGGCCTGGGAATATCCGCGTCCGATCACCATTAAATCGTTGGATCACGACGGACGGGTACTGCTCTGCAGCTCCTTCTCCAAAACCATGGCGCCCGGCCTGCGCGTCGGCTGGATGGCTCCTGGCCGTTACCGCGATCGCGCGCTGCATATGAAATATATCGTTACCGGATCCACCGCCACGCAAACCCAGGCGGCGGTGGCGGAATTTATTCGACAGGGCTACTATCTGCCGCATCTGCGCCGTATGCGCCATCTTTATCAGCGTAACTACGAAACGCTGAGCTGCTGGGTGCGCCGCTATTTCCCCTGCGGAATTTGCGTATCGCGGCCGCAGGGCGGTTTTTTGATGTGGATTGAGCTGCCGGAAGCCTTTGACGCGGTGTTGCTGAACAGGACGCTGCGCGAGTCGAAAATTCAGATCGCCGTCGGCTCGCTGTTTTCCGCCTCAGGCAAATATCGCAATTGCCTGCGCCTGAACTTCGGCCTGACGCTGAACGATGCGACCGAACAGGCGATCGTCACGCTGGCGCAGGCGGTTGAACGCGCCATGCGCGCCTGTAGCCATTAAACGGTGAAGCAGGCGAACGGGCGCGCTGCCCGTTCGCCTGCGGCGTTCACGCGCCGCATCTTCTCGCCTGGCGCGACGCTTTGGAGCCTTTCCTTTAGCCCTGCGCCCAGACGCGCTGGCCGTTCACCTGCTGATTGCCCGACCGGGCGGTCTGCGCGGCGTTCATCACCTGGCCGGCGCCCTGCTGAACGCCTTCCTTTACGCCCTCTTTCACGCCCTGCTTCAGGCCCTCTTTCAGCCCGGCGGTCAGCGCGGCGCGGCCCGCCGTGGCCGCGAGGCCAGCTGCGCCGACGCCCGGAATCAGCACCGACAACCCGGTGGCGACATAGCTGAGAATATCCAGCAGCTTAAAGATGCCGCCGCCGCGCTGCTTCTTCGCATCGGGCTGCGTCTCCTGACCGCTGGCCATCTCCTCCTGCGCAGCAAGCTCATCCGCTGTGGTGGGCGCGTTAGCCAACTGCGGCGCGGCGGCGACCTGGTTGGAGCCTTTGCGTATAAAGGCGTCGAGATCGCCCTTGCCGATGTTATGGTCGTTGGCCTTGTTGAAGAAGTTGCCGCCCGCGCCGTGCTTGCCGTTGTCGAGCATTGAAAACAACATCGAATTCGGCTGGCTCAGCAGGTTGGCCGCGTCGCGCACCTCCTGACTGTTGTTAGGGTCGTTGGCGATTTTCACCAGCTTGTCCGGCTTGATACCGCCGTCCCTGAAGAAGATATCCTGATTATTTTTGATCGTCTCGATGGCCTTGCTCTCTTGCGGCGAAAGCTTGACGTTGTAGGCGGCCAGGTCACAGAGGCGATCGCGCGAGATGCTCGCGTTGGGATCGTCCTTGCCGGTGAACTGCTGCCATTCTGCTGGGTGGTCAGTGAAATATTTCGCGGCGGCGGCGACCTGCGGCGGACATTTCCCCATATCCTGCGAGCCGTCGGCGATCTTCTGCAACGTCTCCATACTGACCTTTTTCGGCAGGCTCTCCGAATAAAGGTAAAGCTCACGCATAGCGTCGTTGCCGCTCATCTCGCGGGCAGGCGAGCCGGGCCTGGCGTCGGAAGGCACATAGTCGTGGGTATAGATCTCTGCTTTGGCGTCGGCATATTGACGGATAGCGGGATTTTCCTGCCACTTACGGATATCCTTCGCGCTGATTTTGCCGTCGCTTTTGCCGTTTTTGGCCGGATCGATCGCTTCAAACATCCCAGGGTTGTTCAGCAGCGTATCCAGCGCCTTTTTAGCGTCGCTCGGCGTTTGCGGGTCATCGCGCAGCTTCGCCAGTCCTTCCCGATCCTGCGGCTTTTTAAGCAAATCTTCATGGCGGCCCAGCGTGGTGATCGCCTGCTCGAACGACATCGGGCCGCCCTGCGCGCCATTGACGCCTTGCTCGCCGCCGCTCTGCGGCCAGGCGGTGACGCCGGAGCCGGTGATGCTGGAGAGCAAATCGCCGAACAGCGAGGCGATCAGCTGCCCCAGCAGCGGCGTATCAGCGAGAGCGTTTGATTGCGGCAGGTCAGCGCTTTGTCGCGGCGTCGGCAGTGAGCCGACGATGTTTTGCCTCTGCGGCGCAACGAAAGCGAGACCGTTCGCCGGGCCGCCCTTTGCGCTCGTCTGCAGCGGCGCGGCGGCGTTTTTACCGGGCGACTCGGCATCGCGCGGCGCAGTAAAACCGGATGGTGAAAAGCCTGAAAGGCGCATGGTTTCTCCCTACTCTTACTTTTACGTGT
>NZ_JANION010000187.1:0-5885 GCF_024610815.1 Mixta sp. | reverse complement strand
CCCTTACGGAGATACCCCCTTGAAAATACACACCTATTTTTTATATTCTTTAGTCTTATTCTGAAAGTGGTATGGATCTGCTTTCTCATGCTTGACACAACCAGTCAATAGTATAAAAATCTAGCCATAACTTATGTGATCGAACCGTGATAATTTATCTGGCTCTGCTGCCCTGCGCCGGTAAAAGCGTAATAAGCGGCGGCGTTAAGAAACATATAAAGACCGTTCGATTCATGCGCCTCAAATAGCACTGCTTCTGATTAAACAGCATTGGTAGCTGAAAGCCAGGGGCGGTAGCGGGCCTAAACTCTGACGCGCTGGTCGAAATATACCCGTCAAGAGTAATTTATAATTTTCTGTTGTTTTAAGACTAATGCCAAATAAATACGACAGAATAGAGGTTTTCATTACAAGCCTGATTAGCGTAATAGCCGATGGCGTAATAGCGCCGCAGTGGACATCACGCTGCTCTGGCTGACCATCAACGATTGAACTGCGGGAAGGCGGGCCGCTTCTGTTTACACTGGGCGTTGCGACAGAGCGGCTTTAGCGGCAGAGACATTTAAGCATAAAACGAGGGGCAAACATCTCATGACGGAACAGCAATAGTTGAGGCAGATTGGTCGTGAATTGACGTTTATTCATGAGCATTTTTTTGCGGCGACACACCGCTTTAGACAATAAATCAGCAATAGCGATGATAATTCAATGATGAAATCGAAACTCAAGTTGGCTCCGTTACTGGTGTCAATCTCACTTATCAGTGGCTGTACTGTAGTCCCAGGGCAAAATGTTTCCACCAGCGGCAAAGATGTCATTAAACAGCAGGACGCGGACTATGACATCGATAAGATGGTTAATGTCTATCCGGTAACGCCGATGCTGGTTGAGCAACTGCGCCGTAAACCTGTCGTAGCGCGGCCGAATCCTTTGCTCGACCAGGAGCTGGCGAATTATGAATACCGTATCGGCGTAGGCGACGTGTTAAGCGTCACCGTCTGGGATCACCCGGAGCTGACGACGCCTGCCGGCCAGTACCGTAGCGCCAGCGACACCGGCAACTGGGTGCATTCAGACGGCACCATCTATTACCCTTACATCGGTCGGGTTAAGGTTGTCGGCAAAACCATTCAACAGGTGCGCAGCGAAATTCAAAACCGCCTGGCGAGCTATATCGAAAGCCCGCAGGTCGATGTCAATATCGCGGCGTTCCGCTCTCAGAAAGTCTACGTGACCGGCGAAGTGACGACGTCCGGCAAACAGGCGGTCACCAACATTCCGTTGACCGTGCTGGATGCGATTAATGCGGCCGGCGGTCTGGCGGCAGAAGCGGACTGGCGCAATGTGATTTTGACGCATAACGGACGCGAACAGCGTATTTCTCTCCAGGCGCTGATGCAGAACGGCGACCTGACGCAGAACCGCCTGCTTTATTCCGGCGACATCCTTTATGTGCCGCGTAACGATGACCTGAAAGTCTTTGTGATGGGCGAAGTGACGCGTCAGCAAACCCTGAAGATGGATCGCAGCGGCATGACCCTGACGGAAGCGTTGGGCAATGCGCAGGGCCTGAACCAGGAAGTCTCTAACGCAACTGGCGTCTTCGTCATTCGTCCGAACCGTCAGCAGGGCGGCAAAATCGCCAACGTTTATCAGCTGAACACCTCTGACGCGACCGCGATGGTGCTGGGCACTGAATTCCAGCTTGAGCCGTATGACATCGTTTACGTCACCGCGACCCCGCTGACGCGTTGGAACCGTGTTATTAACCAGTTGCTGCCGACCGTCAACAGCGTGCGTTACAGCATCAACTCGGCGCATGACATCAGAAACTGGTGATGAGTATGTTTAATTCCATTCTCATCGTGTGTGTCGGCAATATTTGTCGCTCGCCAACCGGCGAGCGGTTAATGAAACATTATTGTCCACACATACAGGTTTCATCAGCGGGCTTAGGGGCGCTGGTGAACTACCCCGCTGATGAGAACGCCATCAAGGTAGCAGCACAGCATGACCTCTCGCTGGAGGGGCACCGCGCGCGGAAAATTACTTCAGCGATGTGCAGAGAAAACGATTTGATTCTGGTGATGGAAAGGAAGCACATCAATGAGATCGGCAAGATCGCGCCGGAAGTTCGCGGTAAGACCATGCTGTTCGGCCATTGGTGTAACGGCCGTGAAATCCCGGATCCCTATCGTAAAAGCATAGAGGCTTTTGAATCTGTTTACCTTTTACTGGACGACGCCGCTCAGAAATGGGCCCACGCATTAAATCGATAATCAGGCATAATAATGGTCAATAAAAAATCAGATAGCTCGCAGAAAATTGCAGATGCCAAAGATGAAATCGATGTAGCCCGTTTATACGGTTCAATTATCGATCATCGCTGGCTTATTATTGGCGTCACCGCGCTGTTCGCCGTTATCGGCGTTATCTACTCGATTCTGGCGACGCCGGTCTATCGCGCCGACTCGCTGGTTCAGGTAGAGCAAAATCAGGGCAGCCTGGTGCTGAGCCAGATTTCCAGCCTGGTGCCAGACACCAAACCCGCTTCCGATGCTGAGATCGGTCTGATCATGTCCAGGATGGTGCTGGGCAAAACGATCGACGACCTCAACCTGCAAACCACCGTCACGCCGAAATATCTGCCGGTGGTGGGTGCAGGCTGGGCGCGTCTGATGGGTCAGGATCAGAAAAAAATCGCCGTTTCCCGTCTGGAACTGCCGCCGGAGTTAATCGGCCAGAAGCTGGAGCTGGAAATAGGTGAAAACCATACCTTTACCCTCTCCAGCGACGATGGCGAGTTAGTAAAAGGCAAAGTAGGGCAGTACGCCGCGCAGGGAAAAGTGAAGGTTCTGGTTTCCGATACCGACGCAGGCCCTGGCGATACTTTTACTGTACAGAAAAACGGCTACCTGCAGACCTACAACGATCTGGTTGGCCGTCTGAGCGTGGTCGATCAGGGCAAAGACACCGGCGTACTGGCGCTGACCCTGAACGGCACCGATCCGCAGCTGACGCAGGATACGCTGCGCTCCATTACGGAGAACTATCTGCTGCAGAACGTCGAACGTAAATCGGCGGAAGCGCAAAAGAGCCTGGACTTCATCAGCCGTCAACTGCCAGAAGTGCGCCAGAAGCTGGATGACGCTGAGAATAAGCTGAACGCGTTCCGTCAGCAAAATGACTCGGTCGACCTCTCTCTGGAAGCGAAGTCGATGCTGGACACCATGGTGAACGTGGATAATCAGCTGAACGAGCTGACCTTCCGTGAAGCGGAAATCTCCAAGCTTTACACCAAGGAGCACCCGGCTTATCGCACCCTGCTGGAAAAACGTCAGACGCTGCGGGATGAGAAAAAAGCGCTGGAAAGCAAAGTGTCCGCGCTGCCGAAAACGCAGCAGGAGATTATTCGCCTGACGCGTGACGTCGACGCCGGCCAGGCGGTGTTTATGCAGCTGCTGAACAAACAGCAGGAGCTGAGCATCAATAAGGCCAGCACCGTCGGCAACGTACGTATCGTTGACCCTGCGCTGGTGCTGAACAAACCGATCGCGCCGCGCTCCGCCATTATCATCGCCGTCTCTCTGGTGCTGGGCCTGCTGGTCTCCACCATCTACGTGCTGATGAAAACTATCCTGATCCGCGGCATCGAAAGCCCTGAGCAGCTGGAAAATAGCGGCATCAACGTGTACGCCAGCATTCCGATTTCTGAATGGCAACAGCAGCGCGACCGTAAGCTGACCGCGCTGAGCAAAGAGAAGGGCAAAAAAGTGCTGCGCGGCGGCGAGCTGCTGGCGCTGGCTAATCCGGCCGACCTGGCGATTGAAGCGGTACGCAGCCTGCGCACCACCATGCATTTCGCCATGCTCGATGCGCGCAATAACATCATCATGATTTCCGGCACCAGTCCTGATATCGGTAAAACCTTTATCAGCACTAACCTTGCCGCCGTGATGGCGCAGTCAGGACAGCGCGTGCTGTTTATCGACGGCGATATGCGTAAGGGCTACTCCCACGAGCTGTTTAACAGCGATAACCGCAAGGGTCTGTCTGACTTACTGTCAAATCAGGCGACGCTGGAGCAGGCGATTCGTCAGACCAACGTCAGCGGACTCGATTTTATTCCGCGTGGACAGCTGCCGCCTAATCCGTCAGAGCTGCTGATGAGCCAGAAGTTTATCGACCTGATGACCAACGTGCAGAAGCAGTATGACATCGTCATTATCGATACGCCGCCGATTCTGGCCGTTACCGACGCTGCGATTATCGGTATGCAGGCCGGCACCAGCATGGTGGTGGCGGGCTTCGAGCAATCAACGGTGAAAGAAGTGGAAGTGAGCGTACGTCGCTTTGAGCAGAACGGCATCGAAATTAAAGGCGCCATTCTGAACCTGGTAGTGAAAAAAGCCGCCAGCTACTACGGCTACGGTTATTACCACTACAGCTACGAATCCACTAAGCCATAAAACGACAGCGCCAGCCGTTCGCGGCTGGCTTTTTAAGGTTTTTAAAACGAATCCATTGAGACTGATGTTATGACTGAGTCTACGCCTTTAATCAGCGTCGTTATTCCTACCTTTAACCGTGCCGACATCATTTTAAAAACCCTAAACAGCGTCTTAAACCAGACTTATCGTAATATCGAAGTGTTTGTGGTCGACGATGCCTCCACGGACAATACCGCCGCCGTGATGGCGGCCGTGCAGGATGAGCGCGTGCGCTTCATTCAGCTGGAACAGAACAGTGGTGGCACGCGTCCGCGCAACGAAGGCATTGAGCGAAGCCGTGGCGAATTTATCGCGTTGCTTGATTCCGACGACGAATGGGTACCGGAGAAGCTGGAAAAACAGCTCGCCTTTTTACGCCAGCAGCCGGGAAAAAATCGCGTCTGCATGACGGCGAAATACAATAAGCGTCCCGAAGGTTTGCACCTGCGTCGCAACAAGCCGGTGAATAAATACAGCTCCATTATGGAGTTTCTGCTGCTGGGCAACGATTTTCAGACCAGCACGCTGCTGCTGGACGCCGATATCGCCAAACGAGCGAAGTTCGACTCCGCGCTGCGTAAGCACCAGGACTGGGATTTTGCTCTGCGCCTGCAGGAGCGCGGCGCCAGCTTTTACTATCTCGATCTGCCGCTGACCATTTACGACGACTCTGATTCTACTGCGCGCATCTCCTCAGACGGCAAGCGTGATAAATCGCTGATCTGGCTGGAGAGCATCAAAAAACGCGTGCCGAGTTACATCTGGTTCGGCTTCTACGCAAAGATCATTGCTGACAGCTATCTGCTGTCGAATGAAAAAGGCAAGGGCATTGCCATTTATTTAAAACTCCTGTTTTCGGGGAAAATTAAATTCAGCCACTTTATGGCGATGATGAATGAACGAGTAAAAAAGTTAGCCACTATTACCGCGAAACGTTTTGTTCCGGGGAAGTGATTTAAAACAGCAATCAGACCGGCGAATAAAATAATGAAATTTATATCACTGAAGATAGGTATAAGAAAGAATCGCTATCTCTATTTCGATCCGCATATGACCTTTATGCTGTTTCTGTTCATGATGCTGACAATGTTGGCCGTGGCGTTGGTAAAAGAGTCGGTGATGAAGCCGTATTTCTTCTCCGACCAAATCACCATATTCAGCTTTATGAAACTGACTTACAGCTTCGGTCCGGGGAACTCCTACGGCAGTACCGCTTATTTCTATAAGCTGTTGGGCTTTGAGCAAAGCTCCATTGTGTTTGCTCTGATATCGGCAGTAATTATTATCAGCACCTTTTTGTTTATCTTTATCCGGGTGCGCGGCGCGTCAATGAATATTTTCGATATTGGCGTTTTTCTTTTCTTCTGCTTTTCGTCAATGATAAACCTGACGTGG
>NZ_JANION010000185.1:0-1875 GCF_024610815.1 Mixta sp. | reverse complement strand
GAATACAGCTTGCCCGGCGAATAAATGGCGGCGCCAATTTTTACTTAACGTTCACGTTTTTAGGCAATATCGTCGGATAGCACCGGCTATAGCCAGGCCTTCATCGGTGAATGCGCCCCATTCGGGCAACCTGCAATTGCCTGTCTGGCTAAATAAGCATGACGAAAAATAAGCTTGTCCATCGACAACGCCTCATTTCCGCCGTTTGCCTAATAAGATGTTTCTAATGCTATCAAAACCTGATAGCAGCTTAATAATTTCCGCCATAAACCGCTTTTCATGTCCCTGGCGCAATCGACGCTTAAACCTGTTAACGGAGAGGCGGCATCGCTATAATCTCCCCATCTTTCCTGAATACGGGTACGCACAATGATCCGCAGCATGACCGCCTACGCCCGGCGTGAAACCAAAGGCGAATGGGGCAGCGCAGCCTGGGAGCTACGTTCCGTGAACCAGCGCTATCTTGAAACTTACATCCGCCTGCCGGAGCAATTCCGCAGTCTGGAACCGGTTATTCGTGAACGTCTGCGTAATCGCCTGACGCGCGGAAAGATTGAATGTAACTTACGTTTTGACGCCGATCCGGGCGCGCAAAGCGCGTTGATCCTTAATCAACCGCTGGCGAAGCAGCTGCTGGAAGCCGCGCAGTGGGTGAAGCAGCAAAACGCGAATGGCGAAATCGATCCGGTTGATATTTTACGCTGGCCGGGCGTGATGTCCGCGCAGGAGCAGGATCTGGACGCTATCAACGTCGAGCTGCTGGCCGCGCTGGAACTGGCGATCGATGATTTCATCACCGCGCGTGAAAGCGAAGGCGCCGCATTGAAAACCATGATTGAACAGCGCCTTGAAGGCGTCAGCGCCGAAGTGCAGAAGGTTCGCGCCTGGATGCCGGAAGTCCTGAAATGGCAGCGCGAGCGGCTGGTGACCAGGCTTGAAGAGGCGGAGATACAGCTGGACAATAATCGTGTCGAACAGGAACTGTTGATGATGGCGCAACGCATCGACGTTGCCGAGGAGCTCGATCGCTTGGAAGCGCATGTTAAAGAGACGTACAACATCCTGAAGAAGAAGGAGGCCGTTGGCCGCCGTCTCGACTTTATGATGCAAGAATTCAACCGTGAATCGAACACGCTGGCATCGAAATCGATCAATGCAGATATCACCGCCTCGGCGATTGAGCTAAAGGTGCTGATTGAGCAGATGCGCGAGCAGATTCAGAATATTGAATAACCGCGCATGGCCTTACCGCAAGCGTAAACCTGTGCAGCCCGCCTCTGGCGGGCTTTTTTATAATGTCCTTCTCCGGCGCCTTCCCCTCTCTTTCTTGCAATTTTTAACGCGTCGGCGTTGTTATATCCATGACGACAACGCCGCCAGCGTACCTTGCCGTTAACGCAACGGTTGAAAAACGTCAGTCTTGTCTGCCCCTTTCCCACGGGCGTTGTACACTGCTTAAGGCACTGAAGTTTCTTAACGGAGGGAATATGTTGCCGTCACACACGCTCAGTTTGACCATTATGCGTCACTGGTTAGATCTTTATGAAACTGTCTGGAAACCAGAGTTTTTCACGAAATGGGTATCGGCAATTGGCGAATCACCTCTTCAGCCAGAAGGCAGCATCTGGAAAGCTCAGGGACCAGACGGCGCAATCAAGGTTCGTTTTACTGAACATAATGCGTTTGGAGTAATGGACCACTGGCTGGATAACGGTTTCGGTAAAGAGATATATATGCCGATGCGCATTGTGCCTAATCAGGAAGGCGCGCAGGTACTGCTTACGCTTTTCCGTCAGCCCTTTACCACAGACGAAAAATTCCAGCAGGAGCTGTCGTTAATCGAGCAGGACCTGCAGAAACTGCATCGGTTAGTGA
>NZ_JANION010000182.1:0-30476 GCF_024610815.1 Mixta sp. | reverse complement strand
GATAAAAACCCGAAAGTAATTTAAAAAAATAGATTGACGCCGCGGCCGCTTTTAATAATAATCGCTAAGCCAACTTAGCTGTAGAATAAAAATAATGTTTAACCTTTTCCTGCACCAGGGAAATTTATCTCGGTTATTCGTTCCAGTGCCGTCAGCGCCTGCGCTGGCGGCACTCTTTATCCGTCATCCTTCCCTTATTTTTATATTAACCACGCCGCCTTTTATCCTGTAACAGGTTTAAGTTAATAACCCATCTAATTAAAGCGGCTTAAGCGCGCCCGGCATAAAACAGTTAATTTTTCCCGTTACTAAAACAGCTTATTTCAACCGTTACTTATTTGCACGTCTTTTAATTACCCCGTTCTTTACCTTAATAAAAAAGCCGCTTCACCACGACACGTTATTAACGCAACGGCGATCGGGAAATGATTATCCGCGCGGCGTTCGTCATTCTTCTGTCATATAAAACGCGTATTACGGCTACAGCGTTTCACGATTTTACGGTGCGATATGAGTGACCATGGCGCTTCTGCCCGCTATACAACCCGTTTTCCCACGCTGTATCCGACGCCTTCCGGCAGACGGCAGCGCCTCTCCCTGCTGCTGCTCGGGCTGCTATCGATTGTCGGCATCAGCTGGATGATGACGCAGCTGGCTGCGGATATTGACTATGCCACCGGCGGCGCGCCATCGTTTTTAACCGCGCTACTGTTATGCAGCGCGCTGCTGCTGGCGCTGGGGTTTATCTTTATTAACGGGATGCACGACACCGCTAACGCCGTGACGACGGTGATCTATACCGGCACGCTTTCGCCCGCCCGCGCGGTACTGATTTCCGCCGTCGCGAATATGCTCGGCGTGCTGCTCGCCAGCGGCGTAGTCGCGTGGGGCGTTATGTCTCTGCTGCCGCCGGAAGGGTTGATCGCGCTGGACGCCCGTCACGGATATGCGTTGATTTACGCGTTGCTGCTGGCGGCCATCGTCTGGAATTTCGCCAGCTGGTATGTCGCTATCCCCTCCTCCTCTTCCCATGCGCTGCTGGGCGCTATGCTCGGCGTGGGCGCCGCCAGCAGCCTGCTGAACAATCAGGGCGCGCTGACCGGCATTGACTGGCGGCAGGCAAGCTGGGCGGGGTGGGCGCTGCTGCTCTCTCCGCTGCTGGGCTTTCTCGCCGCTGGCCTGCTACTGCGGCTGATGAAGGCGCTGCTGCCCCATTCTCTCGCCGTTTCCGTCGCGTCGGAGCGGCGTCCTCCACTCTGGCTGCGCGGCATGCTGATCCTGACCAGCAGCGGCGTCTCGTTTGCCCACGGCGCTAATGATGGTCAGAAAGGAATGGGTCTGATGATGGTAATCCTGCTGGTCGCCCTGCCCGGCGCGTTCGCCCTTAACCGCACCCTGCCGGAGCGCGAACTCGCCAGCCTGACCCTGTTGACTGCCCAGGCGCAGGCGCAGCTGCCCCAGCGCGCCGGTCTGTCGCTGACAGCGGCGCAGGCGATACTCGATAACTACCGGCAACGGGAAGGCGCGCGCGACGGCGTACTGCCGGCGCTGGGAACGATGACCGCCAGCCTGCATCAGCAGCTGGACGGGATAAAAAACCTCAGCGACCTGCCGCCGACGGAAACCACAACGCTGCGCCTGCGTATGACGCTGACCGCCGACGCGCTACAGCGGTTGCTGGAGGATGAAAATCCGCTGTCCGCCAGTCAGCGTGCGCTGCTAAGCAGCCTGGCCGCGCAGTTGAACCACGCCAGCAGCCTTATTCCCTGGTGGGTGAAAATCGTGGTGGCGCTGGCGCTGGGACTTGGCACGCTGACGGGCTGGCAGCGCATCGCCATTACCATTGGCGAACGCACCGGCAAAGCACCGCTGACGCCGATGCAGGGCGCCAGCAGCGAACTGGTGACTATGACCACGCTGGGCGTGGCGGAACAGTTTGGTCTGCCGATCTCTACCACCCAGGTGCTGACCTGCGGCGTGGCGGGCAGCATGGTGGCAAGCCGCAGCGCTTTACAATGGCGCACCCTGAAGCGCATGGGGCTGGTGTGGCTGCTGACCTTGCCGGTCTGCGCGTTGCTCTCCGCCCTGCTTTATACGCTGTTTATCTCTCTGTAGCGCGTCTGCCGCCAGAGTCGCAGCGTCAGCAACAGCGCCATCAGCACCACCAGCGCGGCGGCGGGCCAGATGGCGCTCATCCCCGCGCGGCTAATCAACAGGCCCGCCAGCGGGCCGGTCAGCCCCAGCGCCAGATCGAGAAACGCTGAATAGATGCCAAGCGCGGCGCCCTGATTTTGTACTTCCACCTGCTTCACCGCCTCAACGCCCAGCGCCGGGAAGACCAGCGAGAAGCCCGCGCCGGTTAAAAACGCCCCCGCATCCACCAGCCACGGCGTATCGGCCTGCCAGATCAGCAGCAACCCCAGACACTCCAGCGCAAAAGAACAGACCGACACCGGCAACCCGCCAAAACGGGTAATGGTGCGGCTGAAGATCAGGCGCATCAGCACAAAGCCGATGCTGAACAGGCTGAGCGCAAAGGCCGCGCCCTGCCATTCCCGGCTGGCGAAATAGAGGGTGATAAAGGTGGCGATCATGCCGAAGCCGATGGTGCCCAGTCCCAGCCCCAGTCCGTAGGCCCATACTTTCGACGCCACGCGATGAAACGGAATGCGCACCCCAACCGCGACGCTGACCGATGGCTTGCCGCTGGCCAGCGCGAAGCCGACGACGCCCATCAGAGCGACCAGCACGGCAAAGCCATGCACGCCCATCAACGCATTCAGCGCTACACCGAGCGGCGCGCCCAGCGCCATCGCAAGGTAAGTCGCTACGCCGTTCCAGGAGATAACGCGCGCCGTCTGTGTGGGGCCGACGATATTCATGCCCCAGAGCGTGGCGCCGGTGCTGCTGAAGCTCTCGCCAACGCCCAAAAAGACGCGGCCGACCGCCAGCAGGCTCAGGCTCAGCCAGGGAACTGACGCCGCCAGCCCCGCCAGCACCGTCAGCACGCCGCTTAAGCCGCAGCAGCTCATACCGAGCATCACCACTTTTTTCGGTCCAAACGAATCCGCCAGCCTGCCCGACTGCGGGCGGCTTACCAGCGTGGCGAAATATTGTACGCTGATAATCAGCCCCGCCATAAAGGAGCTGTAGCCAAGCTGGTTATGCACAAAGCCAGGCAGCACCGCCAGCGGCAGGCCGACCGAGAGATAACAGAAAAAGGTAAAGACGATAACGGAGAGAATGCGTCGGTTAAGTTGCGCGTTGGTTAGTGCGGGTATCGGGGTCATCATCGCTGAAAAAACAAGGGGTCCATACGAACCCATCATACGACAGGCCCGCCTGCGACGCGTCCTTTTTAGCATTATGTTACAAAACAGTTACACCATTGCCTGCTCGCAGTGACGATCGATCGCCGCCGCAATTTCCGGCGAGGTTTTCAGCGTGCGCACGGTGGTGAACAGTCCGTCCGCCTCTGGGTAGGCCTTGCGCAGATAACCGAGCCACTGTTTGATGCGCGCCACGTGATACATGCCGGTGTCGCCCTGCTTTTCCAGCCGGGTGTAACGATGCAGCAGCGCCATCACCTGCGGCCAGGGCATCGGCGGTTCGTTATATTTCACCACCCGGCTGAGGTTAGGCACGTTCAACGCGCCGCGTCCGATCATCACCGCATCGCAGCCGGTTTGCGCCATGCACTGCTGCGCGCTCTCCCAGTCCCAGATTTCGCCGTTGGCGATCACCGGGATACGCAGACGCTGACGAATTTCACCGATCGCCTGCCAGTTGATGCATTCGGCGCGGTAGCCTTCCTCTTTGGTGCGACCATGCACCACCAGCTCGCTGGCGCCCGCCTGCTGCACCGCATCAGCGATCTCAAAGCGCTTATCGCCGGAATCCCAACCCAGCCGCACTTTTACCGTCACCGGCAGATGATCGGGCACCGCCTCGCGCATCGCCTTCGCGCCGCGATAGATCAGTTCCGGGTCTTTTAACAGCGTGGCGCCGCCGCCGCTGCCGTTGACCAGCTTCGAGGGGCAGCCGCAGTTCAGATCGACGCCCCAGGAGCCCAGTTCCGCCGCGCGGGCGGCGTTTTCCGCCAGCCACTGCGGGTGCTGGCCCAGCAGCTGCACCCGCACCAGCGTGCCGGAAGAGGTGCGGCTCTGCTGCCGCAGCTCCGGGCAGAGGCGCAGAAACGATTTTACCGGCAGCAGCTGATCCACCACGCGCAAAAATTCGGTGATGCAGAGATCGTAATCGTTTACCGAGGTCAGCAATTCGCGCACCAGCGAATCGAGAACCCCCTCCATCGGCGCCAGTAACACCCGCATGAGAACACCCTTTGAAAAATTTGACGCGCAAGTTTACGCCTTTTGCGCCGCGCTGAACATCGTCGGCGCGCGCTTTGTGGCGACGGCGAGACAAAAAAAACGGCCACCGCAAGGGTGGCCGTCTGTTGCCGTCGCGAGACGCGATTAACGATTGCCGGCAGGCTTATCGCTGCGCGGACGCGCTGAACGCTGGCCGCTGCGCTCGCCGGAAGGACGACGCGGCTGGCTGCCGTCACGATCGCCGGAGAGACGACGCGACGGCGCGCCTTCGCCGGAAGGACGGCGCGGTGCGTTGCCTTCACCGCTGCGGCGCGGCGCGTTGCCTTCGCCTGAGGTGCGGCGCGGCTGACGTTCGCCGGACGCGCTCTGACGCTGGCCTGCCGGACGATCGCCGCCCTGCCCGCCGCGCGCGGACTGACCGCGTCCGCCCTGGCTGCGACCGCCGCCGCCGTTGCCGCCGCGCTGTTGACGACCGTTAACGATCGGCTCTGCTTTGATGTTCGGGTCCGGCTCAAAGCCCGGCAGCGCCATGCGCGGAATTTCACGCTTCAGCAAACGTTCGATATCGCGCAACAGTTTATGTTCGTCCACGCAAACCAGCGAGAGCGCCTCGCCGGTTGCCGCCGCGCGGCCGGTACGACCGATACGGTGTACATAATCTTCCGGCACGTTGGGCAGCTCGTAGTTCACCACGTGCGGCAGTTCTTCGATATCCAGGCCGCGCGCGGCGATGTCGGTCGCCACCAGCACGCGAATATGACCGCTTTTGAAGTCGCTCAGCGCACGGGTGCGCGCGCCCTGGCTTTTGTTGCCGTGAATCGCAGCAGCGGTGATACCGTCTTTATTGAGCTGTTCAGCAAGGTGGTTGGCGCCGTGTTTGGTGCGGGTGAAAACCAGCACCTGCTGCCAGTTGCCCTGACCGATCATCAGCGACAACAGTTCCCGCTTACGCTTTTTATCTACAAAGTGAACGTGCTGCGTCACCTGCTCAGAGGCGGTGTTGCGGCGCGCGACTTCCACCTGGCTTGGGTTATCCAGCAGCTTCTCGGCAAGAGTTTTGATCTCATCGGAGAAGGTGGCGGAAAACAGCAGGTTCTGGCGTTTCGCCGGCAGGCGCGCCAGCACGCGGCGGATATCGTGGATAAAGCCCATATCGAGCATGCGGTCCGCTTCATCCAGCACCAGCATTTCCACATGGGAGAGATCGACCGCGTTTTGCTGCGCCAGGTCGAGCAGACGGCCCGGCGTCGCCACCAGCAGATCGACGCCGCCGCGCAGCTTCATCATCTGCGGATTGATGCTGACGCCGCCGAATACCACCAGCGAACGCAGGTTCAGGTATTTACTGTAGTCGCTGACGTTTTCGCCGATCTGCGCCGCCAGTTCACGCGTCGGGGTTAAGATCAGCGCGCGCACCGGGCGACGACCTTTCGCCGGCTGCGCTTTGGCGCTCAGCAGCTGCAGGATCGGCAGGGTAAAACCGGCGGTTTTACCGGTGCCGGTTTGGGCGCTGGCCATCAGATCGCGCCCTTCCAATACCACAGGGATCGCCTGACGCTGTACGGGGGTGGGATCACGATAGCCTTGCTCGGCAACGGCACGCAAAATATCGGCGTTAAGGCCGAGAGAATCAAAAGACATAGGGGTTCAACTCCGGTTCCGCCCTGACCGTCGTTAACGGTGCAGTTTCCAGGGGGAGATCATGACGCTTGTTGAGCAAGCGGTTGAAAGGGCACAAACTACGGTGCGTAATGAGATCAGTGTAACAGTTTACGCGTCGGGGGGATAGCGGCGCGCGGCGACAGAATGAAAAAGCGCGCGGTGCAATAAAAACGGGGCCGCGCGATGCGGCCCCGACGTTTTGCAGCAAGCCTTGCTTAACTGCGTTTCTTTTCCACGCGCGGCGTCTGCTCTTTGACCAGCAGCGACACCAGCGCCGGGCCCACCAGCATCACCAGGCCGAGACAGGCCAGCAGCAGGTTGTTATGCAGCAGGCGGGACACCAAAAACAGCACCAGCATCGCGGCGCCGAAGTAGTAGGTTGTGGTGATCTCTTCTAAAAAGTCACCAACCCGACGCAGCCGAGCAATTCGCTGCGTCAGCAGCATCGCGATAAATACTGCGGCGTAAGCGGCCACCAGTACGCTACTTACTTCCACCAACGCCCTCTCCCGCCAGCCCCAAAACAGGGCGACAAACATCATCAGATGCAAAGAGATATGCAGGCAGGGTTGGCCGGTCGCAATCTGTATACGATTAAACCATTTCATCCTCTTCTCCCGGCAGCGTCCGAAACGCTGCCCAAGTTGCCGGCAGAGCCGGTGACGAATCCCCTCAATGTAACGCAAATTTCAGACAATGCCGCAAATCACAGCGGAAGTCAGCACCCTTTTGTGACAAAGACTACACTTTATCGGAAATCAAAACAAAAAGGAGAGCGCCCCCAGTATGTCACAAAAAGCGCAAGGATTTTCCTTTAAAGTCCTGACAATTAATACACATAAGGGTTTTACCAGTTTCAACCGGCGCTTTATTTTACCGGAGCTGCGCGAAGCAGTACGCGCGACCTCCGCCGATATCGTTTTTCTACAGGAGGTGATGGGCACGCACGCCGTCCATCCGATGCAGGTGGAAAACTGGCCGGACACGCCCCACTACGAGTTCCTGGCTGACACCATGTGGAACGATTACGCTTATGGACGCAATGCGGTCTATCCTGAAGGCCATCACGGCAACGCTGTACTGTCGCGCTTTCCCATCATCGACTATGAAAACCGCGATATTTCCGTCGCGGGGACGGAAAAGCGCGGCGTGCTGCACTGCCGCCTGCAGCTCCCGGATAACGATCGGGAGCTGCATGTGATGTGCGTGCATCTTGGCCTGCGCGACGCGCACCGCCATGCGCAGATGAAAATGATGTGCGAAATGATCGCCAATATCCCCGCCGACGCGCCGCTGGTGGTGGCGGGCGATTTTAACGACTGGCAAACGCGCGCCAATAAGATGCTGAAGCGCTGCGCCAATCTGGATGAGGTCTTCAGCGTTAAAAATGGCCGCCCTGCGCGTACCTTTCCGGCGCGTTTTCCCGTGCTGCGTCTCGATCGTATTTATGTACGCAACGCGGAAGTCAGTCAGCCCTGGGCGTTACCTGTGCGGCCATGGTCACACCTTTCCGATCATGCGCCGCTGGCCGTGGAGATCCATTTATGACAATGAGCTGGCGCGACGGTAACCGTATTCAACTGCTGGAGAACGGTGAACAATTTTTCCCGCGCGTATTCGGCGCGATTCGGCGGGCGCAGCACAGCGTGTTGCTGGAAACCTTTATTCTGTTTGAGGACGATGTCGGCAACGCGCTGCACCGCGAGCTGCTGGCGGCGGCGCAGCGCGGCGTGAAAATCGAGATGATGGTGGACGGCTACGGCTCGCCCGATCTGTCGGATGAGTTTGTCTCCAGCCTGACCTCGGCGGGGGTGCGCTTTCTTTATTACGATCCGCGTCCGCTGGTGATGGGCATGCGCACCAACGTGTTTCGTCGCCTGCACCGCAAGATCGTGGTGGTGGACGGCGCGATCGCTTTTGTCGGCGGCATCAACTTTTCCGCCGAGCACAACACCGATTTCGGCCCGGAAGCCAAGCAGGACTATGCCATTGAGGTGAAGGGGCCGATTGTCGACGATATCGGCCGCTTTGTGCAGGAGGCGATCGGCAGCGAAGCGAATACCCATCGCTGGTGGGGCCACCGTTCGCATCGTCCGGCGGTGAATCAGCAGCCGGGCGACGCGCAGGCGCTGTTCGTTTACCGCGATAACGATGAGCATCGTGACGATATCGAACAACACTATCTGGAGATGCTGGGCAACGCCAAAGAGGATGTGATTATCGCCAATGCCTATTTCTTCCCCGGCTATCGGCTGCTACGCGAAATGAAAAACGCCGCCCAGCGCGGCGTGCGGGTGCGTCTGATTGTGCAGGGCGAACCGGATATGCCGATTGTGAAGGTGGGCGCCGAGCTGCTCTATAACTATCTGGTGGAGGGCGGCGTCGAGGTTTACGAATATATTCGTCGTCCGCTGCACGGCAAGGTGGCGGTGGCTGACAGACAGTGGGCGACGGTCGGCTCCAGCAACCTGGACCCGCTGAGCCTGTCGCTGAATCTGGAGGCCAACCTGATTATTCACGACAGGCAGTTTAATCAGACGCTGCGCGATAACCTGGAGCGCCTGTTACAGGAAGATTGCGTACGCGTGCAGGAGGATAAGCTGCCGAAGCGTACCTGGCTGCAACTGAGCAAGAGCATTATTGTTTTCCATTTTCTGCGTCATTTTCCCGCCATCGCCGGCTGGCTGCCTGCCCATACGCCAAAAGTAAAGCAGGTGCCACCGCCGGTGCAGCCGGAACTGGAAACGCAGGACCGCGTCGATACCGATAAACAGGGAGTCGAATCCTGATGGCAAAAGCTCATTCAAAATGGAAAATGGCCAAGAAGATCCTCACCTGGCTGTTTTTTATCGCCGTGGTCGTGCTGCTGGTGGTCTACGCCCGCAAAGTGAACTGGGAAGATGTCTGGAAGGTTATCGTCAACTATAACCGCGTCGCAATCCTCAGCGCGGTGGGTCTGGTGATTATCAGCTATCTCGCTTACGGCGGATACGATCTGATTGGCCGCGCTTACTGCGGGCATAAGCTGGCGAAGCGCCAGGTCATGCTGGTGTCGTTTATCTGCTACGCCTTTAACCTGACGCTCAGTACCTGGGTCGGCGGCGTCGCGATGCGCTATCGGCTCTACTCACGGCTCGGTTTAAGCGGCAGTACCATTACGCGCATTTTTTCGCTCAGCATCGCCACTAACTGGCTCGGCTATATTCTGCTGGCGGGAGTATTGTTTACCGCGGGCATGGTGCCGATTCCGCCCGGCTGGTTTATCGGCGAAGGGACGCTGCGGCTGATTGGCGGCCTGCTGGCGTTGCTGGTGGTGATTTATCTGGCGGCCTGCGCCTTTTCCAAACGGCGGCGCTGGACGATTCGCGGACAGAAGCTGGCGCTGCCTTCGTTGCGTATGGCGCTGTTTCAGTTTGCGATTTCCTGCGCCAACTGGATGGTGATGGGGATGATTATCTGGCTGCTGCTGGGGCAGAAAGTGGACTATCCAGTGGTGTTGGGCGTGCTGTTGATCAGCAGCATCGCCGGGGTGATCATTCATATTCCGGCGGGCATCGGCGTGCTGGAGGCGGTGTTCCTGGCGTTGCTGCGCGGCGAACACGCGACGCACGGCGAAATTATCGCCGCCCTGCTCGCCTATCGCGTGCTCTATTTTATTCTGCCGCTGCTGTTGGCGCTGGTGCTTTATCTCTGGCTGGAGAGCCGCGCTAAGCATCTGCGTCAGAAGAATGAGCGCAAGATGCAGCAGCAGGATGATAAGCATCAGCAGAATGAGCAGCAGGATACGCGACAGCTGGCCGAGGCGGACCGGCGTACGTTGCCTGACGATCGTGCGGAGGCGGAGCGACTGCCTGAACCGCAGGGCAAAGGGGTTTAGCGGTGAGGTTGGCCTGAAGCGTTGAAGATGGATCTGAAGCGCTGAAGACTGGCATGAAGCTGAGTTCGGCGCTCGCGCCGGGCGTTCAGGCCGATCGTAAAGACGCAAAATCCGTCATCCATGACATGCTCGTCCCGCGCCATCCCTGGCGCGGGACGCTTTACTCCCCGGCCTGAACCCCCGACGCCTTATGTTTCGTGCCCGTTTGCAGCAGGTTTTATAAAGCTTCGGTGGTTGTTGATTTACTCTTTAAGCGTGCGCTGTTTTCCTTCCTGCCCGGTATGCCTTATGTTCCGTGCCCGTTCGCGGCAGGTTTTATGCGACTTCAACGATCGGTTGTTCGCTCTTTTAAGCGAGTGCAGTGCTTCTGTCCTGGATTTTACGTTTCGCTTTACGTCCATAAAAAAGGCCGCTCATAAGTGCGGCCTTTTTGCTGCGGCTGGAGGATTAACGGCGGTTGCCGAAAATGCGCAGCAGCATCAGGAACAGGTTGATAAAGTCGAGGTAGAGCGTCAGCGCGCCCATGATGGAGTAGCGACGCAGGTTTTCCTTATCGCGCACGTCAATCTGCTCGCCGATAGCCTTCAGCTTCTGCGTGTCCCAGGCGGTCAGGCCGACAAATACCAGCACGCCGATATAGGTAATCGCCCACATCAACGCCGGGCTTTTCAGCCAGAAGTTGACCAGAGAAGCGAGCAGCAGGCCAATCAGCGCCATAAACAGAATGCTGCCCATTTTGCTCAGGTCGCGTTTGGTGGTGTAGCCCCAGAAGCTCATGACGCCGAACATGCCGGCGGTGATGAAGAAAGTGCTGGCGATGGAAGCATACGTATACGCCAGAAAAATACTGGCCAGCGTCAGGCCGGTCAGCGCCGAATAGAGCATAAACAGCCCCGTCGCCACCGCTCCGCTCAGCTTATGCACTAGCCCGGAGAGGACAAACACCACCGCCAGCTGGGCAATGATCAGTCCGATGAAGGTGACGCGGTTAGCGAATACCAGCTCCATGACCGCTGGCGTATTGGCGGCGTACCAGGAAATAAACGCGGTCAGCAGCAGACCGCAGGTCATCCAGCCATAAACCTGCGCCATGTAAGTTTGCAGCCCGGTGCCGGCGCGCTGCACGATTGTGTCCTGAGAGTGTGGAAATCGATCCATATATCCCCCTGATTGTGTGAAAAAACTGTTTTACAAGTGTGGCATAGATCTGGCTGGTTGGGCTATTTCTCTGTTGCTGTCCACCTTCCCCGCTGCCGTTCAGTATAAAGTTCAGACGCCGCGCTGCCGATAATCTGAGCAGAAGGAGATTCGCTGACAGGAGGTCTTTTCATTTTTTTGACCTTGCCGGGGAATGTCATGTCTCGTTCACTTACCACAAAGCGCAAAATGCGCACCCGCACGCTGATGCTGATCACCGGCATGCTTACGATTTCTCTCGGTTTTATCCTGACCATCGGCCTGCTGAGCAGCCAGTCGCGTCAACAGCAGCGGCAGCTGGCGCAGGATTACCTGCAACAGATCGCCAAAGCCAACGCCCAACAGGTGCAAAACCGTTTCGACGGCGCGCTGCATGCGGCGCGCGCGCTTGCCACCAGCGCATGGAGCCTGCATCAGGCGGGCCTGACGGAACGTCGCGCGCTGGACCAGCTGCTGCTCGACACCCTGAGCGCCCACAATGATTTTCTTTCCATGTCGCTGGCTTTCGAACCGAACGCCTTTGACGGTAAAGACGCCGCTTTTGCCGGACAGCCGGATCAGGAGCCAACCGGACGCTACGTGCGCTACGTCGCCCGCGACGGCGGTAACAATCCGGCGCTACACAATCTGACCGACTATGAAAAACCGGGCAGCGGCGACTATTACCTGCTGCCGCGTCAACGGATGAAAGAGGTGATTCTGGAGCCTTACCTTTACCCTTACAACGGCGTCGAGGTGATGCTGACCTCCATTGCCGCGCCAATTGTGGTGGGCGGCCAGTTTAAAGGCTCGGTAACCACCGATTTTTCACTGGCGACGCTGCAAAAAGCGATTAGCGCCATTAAGCCCTGGCAGGGTAAAGGCTATGCGTTGCTGCTGTCGAACGAAGGCAAAATTATCGCCAGTCCCGATGCCTCGCAGACGGGTAAAACCTGGCAAGGGGAACAACACAGCGCGACGGGCGTACAGATGTCTGAGGATGCCTGGCTGAAAGAGGCGGCGTTTATCAGTTGGCAGCCAATTAACGTCGGCAACAGCGGCACGCCCTGGCGACTGGCGATTGTCGCGCCGGTAAGCGACGTGATGGCGGCAGCGAACCGGCAACTGGTCTATGCGCTGGTGCTAATGCTGGTAAGCATCGTGGTGGTGTGCGGCGTGCTGGGGCTGATTTTCACCCGTAAAATCGCACGTCCTATTGGCGGCGAGCCGGGAGACGCCGCCAGCCTGGCGCTGGCCGTGGCGCAGGGCGACCTGAGCCAACCGATCAGCGTGCAGGCCAACGATCGCCAGAGCATTTTTTACGCCATGCAAACCATGCAGCAGCAGTTGCGCACCATGGTGGGCGAGATCATGACCGCCAGCGCGTCTGTGCGTAGCGGCGCCAGCGAAATCGCCAGCGGCAACCTGAATCTCTCCTCTCGTACCGAGGAGCAGGCTTCCGCGCTACAGGAGACCGCGGCCAGCATGGAACAGCTGACGGCGACGGTGAAGCTCAACGCCGATAACGCCCACCACGCAACCACCCTGACCGGCAACGCGACGGCGGTGGCGCAGCGCGGCGAGACGCTGGTGCGTCAGGTGGTGGAAATTATGGGACAGATCGACGACAGCTCGCGCAAGATCGGCGATATCACCAGCATGATTAACAGTATCGCCTTTCAGACCAATATCCTTGCGCTGAACGCGGCGGTAGAGGCGGCGCGCGCCGGGGAACAGGGGCGCGGCTTCGCGGTTGTGGCGTCTGAAGTGCGCAATCTGGCGCAGCGCTCCGCCAACGCGGTGAAGGAGATCTCCGCGCTGATTGAAGAGTCGGCGTCGCGCGTCAGCGCAGGCGTTTCGCTGGTCAACGAAACCGGCGAAACCATGCAGGCGATGACCGAATCGGTTTCAGCGGTGCAGGCGATCATTGATGAGATCGTCAACGCTTCCGACGAACAGTCGCTGGGGATCAGCCAGGTAAGCGTGGCGGTCAACGAGATGGACGGCGTTACGCAGCAGAACGCCGCGCTGGTGCAGGAGATGTCCGCCGCCGCCGCCTCGCTGGAGCAGCAGGCGCACCAGCTGGCGGAAACCGTTTCCACCTTTCAGCTGGAACGGCTCGCTTAAAAAGAATGCCCCGACGCGAAGGTCAGGGGCTGTTTTATCGGCGGTGGCTGACGCGCTGATTTACCGGCGCGCCATGCACTGCTGGTAGCGGCTGTTGACGCGCTGGGCGAACCAGGCGGTGGTCAGCTTGCGGGTGATTTTCGGGCTTTCCAGCGCAATGCCGGGCAGCATCTCGCGCGGCAGTCGTCGTCCGGCCTGTTTATCCGCCAGCGCAAACAGCTGTTTCCAGAGTTCGCTCTCTTCAAAATCGGGCTTATCGCCCTTCTCCAGATCGCGG
The DNA here is from genome assembly GCF_024610815.1 of Mixta sp. Taxonomy (NCBI): domain Bacteria; kingdom Pseudomonadati; phylum Pseudomonadota; class Gammaproteobacteria; order Enterobacterales; family Erwiniaceae; genus Mixta; species Mixta sp. The sequence continues at coordinate 17,026 of NZ_JANION010000182.1, read as the reverse complement.
CGGATCGCCCGATCGCTCATATCCAGCTGCGCGCCGACCGTACGCACCGCCAGCTCGGTGGCGCCCGCCTTGTCGGAGCCGTAAAGAATCAGATCGCCGTCCAATGCCAGCTTCATGCCGGTGACGCGCGCCACCGCCGCCTGAAACGCCGCGTTGCGGCTGGCGTACCAGCCGGCGTTAAAATCGGCGAAGCGATAGAGCGGCTCGCTGTAGTTTACCGGATAGCCAAGCAGATGCTTCACGCCAAACCAGATGCCGCCGTGTCGGGTAAAGACCTCCTGGCGGATACTGTTTTTAACCGGCCATGGGTAGCCTTGCGCATTCGCCTCGGCAAAGGCGATGCTGACCTGCATTGGGCCGCCGGTGTGGATCGGGTTCAGGTTGGCGAACAGCGTCTGGCCCATCGGCACCATATTGATGAAATCATCGAAGATGGCGCTCAGCTCTTTCTCCGTGCGCACGCTGTCGAGCCGGTCGGCGTAGCTGCGGCCGTTAGGGGATTTAATCAGCAGCGCGGTGCGCACCAGAAACGCCGGAATATGCAGCCGCGCCGCACGTTTATCGATCTCGCCCCAGGCGATTTTCGGCAGGCCGGGCACCGGCGAATCGGCGTTGAAATTGGTTTCCTGATCGGCAACGGCAATCACCGCGCAGATATGGCTGTCGCTGGCATCGATCTTCTGGGTACGGAAGGCGGTAGCGATATCGCTGGCCCAGTCCGCCTTTTGCCGCACGTCGGAAGGCATCAGCTTCACGACGCGCGCCTGCACCTGCTGCGGCGTTTGCTGCGGCGTCTGCGGCTGTTTGCTGGTACAGCCCGCCAGCGCCAGCAGCGCGGCGAGCGGGAGTGTGCGGAAACGCTGAAATGACATACCTGTCCCTGCCTCTGGTGAGAATAAGCGCACCTTACCCACTGGCGCGCAAAATTGCCAGTTTTGACCCGCCTCCCGTTACCTTCCCTTCGCGCCTTTCACTTTGGCGAATTTACGCTAACGTTAAGAATTGTTAATTGTTATTTCCGGAGTAAAGAATGAAAAAGCTATGGTTGCCGGTGCTTTCAGCATTGATGCTTGCCGGTTGCGGCGCAAATAATACCCCAGCGCAGGTGCAGACGCCCGGCGCGCCGACATCAACAAAAATGAAGCTTCTTGATACCGGCGCCGCCGCGATGCAGTCGCGTCCGCCGATCGACGCCATTAACGCCTATCTCGACGGCTTCCACTTTTACAGCGGCGATAAAAACGGCCAGATGGAAGCGCACCACTACGTCACCATCCTGAACGACGATGTGATGCAGGCGCTGATTTATGACGGCAATACGCGTGACGCTCGTCTGATGGGCGTGGAATATATTATCAGCGAGCGGCTGTTTAAAACGCTGCCGCCGGAAGAGAAGAAACTGTGGCACAGCCACAGCTACGAGGTGAAATCAGGCACGCTGGTGGCGCCGGGACTGCCGGACGCGGCGGATAAGGCGCTAATGACTAAACTGGTGAACACCTATGGCAAAACCTGGCACACCTGGCACACCGACCGCGATAAAACCCTGCCGTTCGGCATTCCGGCGCTGATGATGGGCTTTACCGCCGACGGGCAGCTCGATCAGCGCCTGCTGAAAGATCGCGATGAACGCTTCGGCATCGACAGCCGCAAAATGCGCCAGCAGCGCGCCGATATCGTCGCCAACCCGATCGTCAAAGGCGCCAACGCCTGGCAGGATGGCGATACCATTCAGCTACAGCGCGTTAAGGGCGGCGGCGAGCATGCGCATGGCGATACCGAATTTGGCACTTCAGAACAGACGAAGCGCCACAAAACCCCTTAATCCCAGCGGCCGGCGGCCTGCCTGTCGCTGTCGCGCGCTTCAACCCAGCGGTCGCCCTGCGGCGTCGCTTCCCGTTTCCAGAACGGCGCGCGGGTTTTCAGGTAGTCCATAATAAACTCGGCCGCTTCAAAAGCCGCGCCGCGATGCGCGGCGCTCACGCCGACAAACACAATCTCGTCGCCGGGGAAAAGCTCGCCGACGCGATGAATAACGCTGACCAGATGCAGCGGCCAGCGCGCGCGCGCCTCCTCGACAATCTCCGCCAACGCCTTTTCCGTCATGCCGGGATAATGCTCCAGCGTCAGCGCAGAGACGTTATCGCCCAGATTATGGTTGCGCACTTTGCCGGTAAAGGTGACAACCGCGCCGTCATCGTTACTGGCGGAGAGCCACTGGTACTCTTCGGCCACGCTGAACGGCGGCTGGCCGACGCGAATGCGGGTGGTCATATCAGCCTCCGGTCACCGGCGGGAAGAACGCGACCTCGTCGCCGTCCTGAATCGGGTGCTGTAGCGACACCAGCGTCTGATTCACCGAGGCGAGCAGTTTGCCGGGGCTGAGCGCCAGATCCCAGCGGTCGCCGCGCGCGGCCAGCGCCGCCCGCAGATCTTCTACCGTGGCGTACTCCGCCGTCAGCGACAGCGCGGCGGTCTCCACCAGCTCGCGCACCTGTGCGAAAAACAGTACCTTAATCATGTTCCACCGCCTGAAAATCGCCCGACTTGCCGCCGCTTTTTTGCAGCAGACGCACCGATTCAATCACCATATCTTTCTGCACCGCTTTGCACATATCGTAGATCGTCAGCGCGGCCACCGAGGCAGCGGTCAGCGCCTCCATCTCGACGCCGGTTTTGCCGGTAAGACGGCAAACCGATTCGATGCGCACGCGATTTTTCTCCGGCTCGGCGGTCAGCTCGACTTCTACCTTGCTCAGCATCAGCGGATGGCAGAGCGGGATGAGATCCCAGGTGCGCTTCGCCGCCTGAATGCCAGCGATGCGGGCAGTGGCGAACACGTCCCCTTTGTGGTGACGTCCTTCGATAATCATTTGCAGCGTGGCGGGGGCCATCACGACGCACGCTTCCGCGCGCGCTTCGCGCAGCGTTTCCGCCTTGGCCGAAACGTCGACCATATGCGCTTCGCCGGCGGCGTTGATGTGGGTTAATTGCGACATAGTTACGCTTTTTTCAGATGTGATACGAACTGGCAGGGACGCGTACGGGCATCCAGCTGCTCACAGATAATGCGCTCCCAGGCGGTGCGGCAGGCGGAGGTGGAGCCCGGCATCGCGAAGATCAGCGTCTGGTTGGCCATCCCGGCGACAGCGCGCGATTGCAGCGTCGCGGAGCCGATTTCTTCCCAGGAGAGCATGCGAAACACTTCGCCGAAACCTTCGATTTCGCGGTCAAACAGCGGCAGCAGCGCTTCCGGCGTGCTGTTTTTGCTGTTGAAGCCGGTGCCGCCGTTAATCAAAATCACCTGAATATCGTCGCTGGCGATCCAGCTGGAGACCACCGCGCGAATACGGTAAAGGTTGTCGGCGACAATCGCGTGGTCGAGCACCTGATGGCCCGCCCCGGTCGCCGCTTCGCGCAGATAGTCGCCTGAGGTGTCGTCGTGCGCTTCGCGACGGTCGGAAACGGTCAGTACCGCGATCCGCGTCGCCTGAAATTCCTGAGTGGCTTTGCCCATGCTTTCCTCCAGGTTAGCCGCCGATAAATGAGAGATTCTGCGTGATGCCGGTATTGCCCTGATGCAGGAAGTGCGTCTGCTTTTTACGGCCAAGGCTGGCGGCGATGCGCGCCTGCAACTCCTCCTGCTGCGCGTCGGACGCCAGCAGATCGCGCAGCGGCACGCCGCCGTCGCCGAACAGGCAGAGATGCAGATTGCCGATGGCGGAGACGCGCAGACGGTTGCAGCTGGCGCAGAAATCCTTCTCGTAGGGCATGATCAGGCCGATTTCGCCCTGATAGTCAGGATGGCGGAACACCTGCGCCGGGCCATCGCTGCGGTCGCGCAGCTGGCGTTGCCAGCCCTGCATGATTAGCCGATCGCGGATAACCTCGCCGGAAATATGATGGCGCTGAAACAGATCGCCGCCTTCGCCGGTCTCCATCAGTTCGATAAAGCGCAGCTGAATGGGACGATGACGAATCCAGTCGAGGAAGGTTTGCAGGCTGCGATCGTTAACGTCGCGCATCAGCACGCTGTTAACCTTGACCTTGCTGAAGCCCGCCTCGAAGGCGGCGTCGATGCCGCGCATCACCTGATGAAATTTATCCTGGCCGGTGATGGCGTGGAATTGACGGGCGTCAAGACTGTCGACGCTGACGTTGATTGAGGTCAGGCCCGCTTCGCGCCAGCGCGCCACGTCGCGCGCCATGCGGTAGCCATTGGTGGTCACCGCCAGCTGGCGGATGCCGGGGTTTTCGCGCACGGCGGCGATGATATCGACGAAATCGCGGCGCAGGCTCGGCTCGCCGCCGGTAAGACGCACTTTTTCCGTGCCGGCGCTGGCGAAGGCGCGCGTGACGCGGCGGATCTCGTCGAGGGAGAGGAAGCTCTTATTGGTCGCGCCCTGCGGCTTATAGCCGTCAGGCAGACAGTAGGTGCAACGAAAATTGCACACGTCCGTGATCGACAAACGCAAGTAATAGAACTTGCGTGCATAGGAATCAGTAAATTGGTTCACCAGAACACCTTTCCAAAATGGGAGATGCAGTCATTTCTTTCTGCACCCTGGCAGCGCGCGGCTGCGGCCAGTGCCCCCTATCAGATGACGTAGGCGCAAAGGCTTGAGTGTGGTTTTGCCTGTTAAACAGGAACCGACAAATAGTAGCGCTATTTGACAGGGCATGCCACGGTCAATTTCGCTATATAAACGGTTATATATCGTCATTTCTCTGCTATTTTCTGCATGATGGCGCCAAATTCCTGCATCTTGTCTGACTCAGGCGACAAACGAGGCGTGAACAATGATTGCAATAAGTCATCTGTGGCCGCTGTTTGCGGGATTGCGCAGGGGTACGTGGCCGCAGAGAGTATTAAACCGGGCGAGAAACTATTATTCTGTGCGCAGCTGACGCCGGATATGGGCGTTATTCACTGTCAGGAGCGTTATGCGTAATCGTACTCTTGCGGATCTGGATCGGGTGGTCGCCCTGGGCGGCGCCCACGGTCTGGGCCGCGTCATGTCTGCCCTCGCCCCCCTCGGTTCGCGGCTGACCGGCATCGTCACCACCACCGACAACGGCGGCTCAACCGGACGTATTCGGCGTTCGGAAGGCGGCATCGCCTGGGGCGATATGCGCAACTGCCTGAATCAGCTCATTACCGAGCCGGGCGTCGCCTCGGCGATGTTCGAGTATCGCTTTACCGGCAACGGCGAGCTGGCGGGACACAACCTCGGCAACCTGATGCTGAAGGCGCTGGATCACCTCAGCGTGCGCCCGCTGGAAGCGATTAACCTGATTCGCAATATGCTGAAGGTGGACGCCTTTTTGATTCCAATGTCGGAACAGCCGGTCGACCTGGTAGCGACCGACAGCGAAGGCAATATGGTTTATGGCGAAACGGAAATTGATACGCTGAAACAGGCGCCGCAGGAACTGATGCTGCATCCCAACGTGGCACCGACGCGCGAGGCGATTGAGGCGGTCGCCGAGGCGGACCTGATTCTGATTGGCCCCGGCAGCTTTTTCACCAGTCTGATGCCGGTGCTGCTCATGGCGGAGATGGCGCAGACGCTGCGCCGTACTCACGCTCCGCTGATTTTTATCGGCAACCTGGGGCGCGAGCTCAGCCCGGCCGCCGCCGCGCTGCGGCTGGAAGATAAGCTGGCGATAATGGAAAACGCGATTGGCAAGAAGGTGATCGACGCGGTGGTGGTTGGCCCGCGCGTCGATACTCAGGGGGTGCAGGATCGTCTGATTGTGCAGCAGCCGCTGGAAGCGGCGGATATTCCCTACCGTCACGACCGCCAGCTGCTGCGCCTGGCGCTGGAAAAAGCATTGCAGGCGCTCGGCTGATGCCGGACGCCTGCCGTTAGCGAAGCGCTCGCCTTACGACGCGGCGATAAAGAGTTCACGCAGCTCATGCAGCTGATCGCGCACGCGCGCCGCCTCTTCGAACTCCAGATTCTGCGCATGCTGCTGCATCTGCCCTTCCAGCTGATGAATTTTCTTTTGCAGCGCCTGCGGCGTCAGCGCCATATAGCTCGCCTCCGCTTCCGCTACGCTGCGGCTGGCCGGTTTGCCGCGCGTTTTTCCTTTGGTCGCGCTCTGGCCCAGCTCAAGAATATCGGTGATTTTCTTGTTGAGGCCCTGCGGCACGATGCCGTGTTCGGCGTTGTACTCAATCTGCTTCTCGCGGCGGCGTTCTGTTTCGCTGATGGCGCACGCCATTGACGGCGTGATCTTGTCGCCGTAAAGGATCGCCTTGCCGTTGACGTTACGCGCCGCACGGCCGATGGTCTGAATCAGCGAACGCTCGGAGCGCAGGAAGCCCTCTTTGTCGGCGTCGAGGATCGCCACCAGCGACACTTCCGGCATATCCAGCCCCTCACGCAGCAGGTTGATGCCCACCAGCACGTTAAACTCGCCCAGACGCAGGTCGCGGATAATCTCCATACGCTCCACGGTGTCGATATCGGAGTGCAGGTAGCGCACACGCTCGCCGTGCTCGACCAGATACTCGGTCAGATCCTCCGCCATGCGCTTGGTCAGCGTCGTCACCAGCACGCGCTCATTCACCGCTACGCGCTTGCGGATTTCGGAAAGCAAGTCGTCCACCTGCGTGGCGACCGGACGCACCTCGATAATCGGGTCCAGCAGGCCGGTCGGACGCACGACCTGATCGATCACTTCGCCGCCCGATTTTTCCAGCTCGTAGTTGCCCGGCGTCGCGGATACGTAGATGGTCTGCGGCGCCAGCGCCTCGAACTCCTCAAATTTCAGCGGACGGTTATCCAGCGCGGACGGCAGACGGAAACCGTACTCCACCAGCGTCTCTTTGCGCGCGCGGTCGCCGCGATACATGCCGCCGATTTGCGGAATGGTGACGTGCGATTCATCCACCACCAGCAGGCCATCCGCCGGCAGGTAGTCAAACAGGGTCGGCGGCGGCTGGCCCGGTCCGCGCCCGGAAAGGTAGCGCGAATAGTTTTCAATGCCGGAACAGTAGCCCAGCTCGTTCATCATCTCCAGATCGAACTGGGTGCGCTGCGTAATGCGCTGTTCTTCCAGCAGCTTGTTGTTAGCCAGCAGGGTCTTGCGGCGATCGGCCAGCTCCAGCTTGATCTCTTCCATCGCCTGCACGATGCGCTCGCGCGGGGTCACGTAGTGGGTTTTCGGATAGATGGTGAAGCGCGGCACCACCGATTCCACCTGACCGGTCAGGGGATCGAACAAGGAGAGCCGCTCGACCTCTTCGTCGAACAGCTCTACGCGCAGCGCGATATCGTCCGATTCCGCCGGGAAAATATCGATCACTTCGCCGCGTACGCGGAAGGTGCCGCGCTGGAAAGCCTGATCGTTACGGCTGTATTGCAGCTCGGCCAGACGACGCAAAATGCTGCGCTGATCGATAATCATGCCGCGCGACAGATGCAGCATCATTTTCAGATAGAGATCGGGATCGCCCAGACCATAAATAGCGGACACCGACGCCACCACGATCACATCGCGCCGCTCCAGCAGCGCTTTGGTGGCGGAAAGACGCATCTGCTCGATATGTTCGTTCACCGCGGCGTCTTTTTCGATAAAGGTATCAGAGCTGGGAACGTAAGCCTCAGGCTGATAATAGTCGTAGTAAGAAACGAAATACTCAACGGCGTTATCCGGGAAAAACTCTTTCATCTCGCCATAGAGCTGCGCGGCCAGCGTCTTGTTCGGCGCCAGCACCATCGTCGGCCGGTTCAGATCGGCGATAACGTTGGCGACGGTGAATGTTTTCCCGGAGCCGGTCACCCCCAGCAGCGTCTGGTGCGCCAGACCGTCCTCCAGCCCCTCTTTCAGACGGCGGATCGCCTCAGGCTGGTCGCCGGAGGGCTGAAAGGCGGAGTTAAGTTTAAAAGCTTTACTCATTATGAAGGTCTCTGCTGAAGGATTGCACGGACAGGATGGTAATTTTACTCCGCTTCGATGATTTTTCCAGCGCGGGATACTGGATAAATAATCAGTTATTTTGCCCGATCCGCACAAAAAAGGCAAAGCGGAGATTTTAAGGCTTATCATTACACAGCGATAATATTAAGAGGTGCAATGTTATCCCCAACCGATGTGATCCTTTAACATTTGTCAATAGGCGCAGCGCAAAAGCGGCCATGGAAAAAAGCGCGCGCGGCGGCAGGCTTGATTTTAATTAACTTACTGAAAATAAATAAAATATAAATAAAGTCCAGTTTAACGCCAGTTCAGGAAAAAGCCGCGCCCGCTCTGGTCTGCACGTTGTTTTCACTCGGTAATGCACATGGTTATCCACAGGAATAGTGGATAACTGTTTACAGGCCCCGCAACATCGGGGATGGATAAAATTCCCACCGGCGACGTAACGCGAATGAAATATTTTTTTTTCGCCTTTTCGTCGCTTTCCTGCCCCTGATTTTTAGGCCTTAACCCCTGCTATCCGGCATCAGCAAAACTTTTACGCTGTCCGCGTCAATCCGTTATTAATAAATTTTTCTGCCTTATGCTGGGCCGCCTGCACCATAAGCGCGGCGTAACGGGCACCACGAAAGTGCAGAGGATCGGTTCCCTGTATAAATTGTTAAGCAACATTGACCATTTCTCGCTAACGCCTTCCCGCCGTCGCACGCATTTTTCCTCTCTTTGCCCGCTGTTGGCCTGCGGATTGCAAGAAAGACGGGTCCTTCTGTGAACATGCTCATCGCGGAAAGGAACGGTGATATGACTCGCCGACGCCTGTTTCCGGCCCGGCTGCAAAGCGGGCCGACAGAATGATGTGAACTGTACGGAAGGGGAATATCAGATGCTGAGTTTACGTTCGGTTAATCAGTTTTACGGTCAGAACCATATTCTGTGGGATGTCGATCTCGATCTGCCGCCCGGCACCTGCACCGGCATTATCGGCCAGCCGGGAATGGGAAAAACCACGCTGGTGAACTGCATCATGGGCCATCTGCCGATCAACAGCGGCAGCATGATGTGGCAGCAGGATGGATCGCCGCCGGAAGATTTGCTGGCGCAGCCGGCGGACAAGCGCGCCCGGCTCGGCATCGGCTATGTGCCGCAGGGACGGCAGATATTCTCGCAGCTCAGCGTGGAGGAGAATTTACTGATTGCGTTGCTGGCCGGTCAGGACGATCGTCACTGCGCCATTCCGCCGCTGGTTTACGACCTGTTTCCGGCGCTGTGGCAGCGTCGCCACCAGCGCAGCGGCGAACTGCCGCTGGAATTGCAGCAGCATCTGGCGCTGGCGAGAGCGCTGACGCTCCAGCCGCGTCTGCTGATTCTGGATGAACCGACAGAAGGAATGTCGCCGTGGCTGGAGGAGGAGACCGGCAATCTGCTGCATCGCCTTAACCATGAGTTCGGCCTGACGATCCTGCTGTTGGAACAGCGCGTCTCGTTTATTCGTCGCGTGGCGGATTACTTTTTGCTGCTGCATCATGGACGCAACGTGGCGCAGGGCCACGTTGCGGAGCTGGATGAATCGGTCGTGGATAAGTGGCTGGCGGTCAGCTAGCGGTGCGGATCGACTTCAGGCAAGCGCAGCCAGTCGCCCAGCCGGTCGTTCTCAACCTCCTCCAGCCAGGGGATCTCGCCGAGAAACGGCGCGGGCAGGCGCTGGCGCAGCGTCGCCAGATACTCATGATGCCGTCTGCCCGGCGGCTGGATATCGTTGGCGATCCACCCCGCCAATGGCAGGCCTGCGTTCAGCACCGCCTCCGCCGTCAGCAGAGCGTGGTTGATGCAGCCCAGCTTGATGCCCACCACCAAAATCACCGGCAGCCGTTCCTGTTTTACCCAGTCGGCAAAGGTATGCTGCTCTGACAGCGGCGTATACCAGCCGCCCGCGCCTTCCACCAACACCCACTCCGCTTTCGCTCGCAGCGCCGCCAGCCCGGCGGAAAGCTGTGCAAAAGCGATCGGCTGGCCGGTATCGGCGCTGACGATATGCGGCGAGGTCGGCTCCAGAAAAACCAGCGGATTCACCTCTTCGTAGCGCAGCGACAGGCTGCTGTTACGCTGCAACGCCAGCGCATCGCCGTTGCGGATGCCTTCCGACGTCATTTCGCTGCCAGACGCCACCGGCTTATAGCCCGCCGTGGTAAAGCCCGCGCGCGTCGCCGCCTGCAGCAGCGCGCTGCTGACCACGGTTTTGCCCACTTCCGTATCGGTTCCGGTCAGAAACCAGCAGTTACTCACAATCAATCACTCCGGTAATGAGTTGGTAAGAGAGGCGATAGCCCTGCGCGTCCTGCGGCCAGTGCTGCTGCAACTGCATCAGCCGTTGACGCGTCAGCAGGCCGCTGGCGCGGCCCTGATGTATATGGGTAGCGCCGATGCCTTTCAGCGACTGTAAGGCGCTCAGCACATCGGGAAAGTGCTGCGTCACCGTTTCGCTTTCCAGCCGCAGCGCCAGTCCGTCGCATGCCTCGCGAATCGCCGTCTCGGGTAAAAAGGTGTTGACGTGCTGATAGTTGTCCAGCGCTTGCCAGGCGCTGCGCATCTCATGCAGCGAGGCGTCGGCGAGCGTGGAAAAGAGCACGCTGCCGCCGGGACGTGTCACCCGATGCAGTTCGCGGATGCCCTGCGCCAGACTGTCGCACCACTGCACCGCAAGGTTGCTCCAGCTGATATCGACGCTGTGACGTTGCAGCGGCAGCGCCTCGATATCGCCCAGCAGGTAGTGCTGCGCCGAAGCGTCGCGGCGCGCCTGCGCCAGCATGCCCGGCGAGAGATCCAGCGCGATCACCTGATGCCCTTTCTCCCGCCAGCGGCGGCTGAACCAGCCGGTGCCGCAGCCCGCGTCCAGCACCGAGCCGACCTCTGACGGCGGCAGCAGCGCCATAAGACGTTCGCCGCTGTAGCGCTGGAAATCGGCGTAACGTTCGTAACCGTCCGCCGCCCGACCGAACGCCTGCGCGACGGCCTGCTTATTCACTCTGTGCGTCATGCAGCGCCTCCAGCAGCCTGTCAATATCGTCCGCCGTATGGCGCGCCGTCAGGGTGATGCGCAGCCGCGCCGTGCCGGGCGGCACCGTCGGCGGACGGATCGCCGTCACCCAGCAGCCGCGCTCCCGCAGACGGCTGGCGAAAGCGAGCGCCCGCGCCTCCTCGCCGACGATCAGCGGTTGAATCGCAGTGTTTGACGGCGTCAGGGCCAGGCCAAGCTGCCGCGCGCCGTGGCGGAAGCGAGCGATATTCTCCGCCAGCCGCGCGCGCAGATCGTCGCCCTGCTGCACTGCCTGAAGCGCTGCGCGCAGCGCTTCAGCCTGCGCGGGCGGCATCGCGGTGCTGTAGATCAGATGACGAGCGAACTGCAACAGATAGTCGGCGGTCTGCCGATCGCACAGCAGCGCCGCGCCGCTAACGCCGAACGCCTTGCCGAAGGTAACGATTAGCAGCTCCGGCCTGACATCCTGCTGCCAGCAGCTGCCGCGCCCCTGCTCGCCCTGCACCCCGACGCCGTGCGCGTCGTCCACCAGCAGCCAGCCGCCTGCCTGCCGCGTCAGCTGATGCAGCGCGCTCAGCGGCGCGCTGTCGCCGTCCATGCTGAACACGCCTTCGGTCACCACCAGCGTTTCGCCCCCGACGGGCGAAGCCAGCAGCCGATGCAGGCTCTCCGGCTGATTATGAGCGAAGCGCCGCAGCGTGGCCGGACTAAGGCTCGCGGCCTCCAGCAGCGACGCGTGCGACAGCTTATCCGCCAGAATGCGGTCGTCCTGCGCCGCCAGCGCGCCGATCACCGCCTGGTTGGCGGCGTAGCCGGAATTGAACAGCAGCGCGCACGGATAGCCGAGCCAGTCGGCCAGCTCCGCCTCCAGCGCCGCATGGGGCTGAAGATAGCCCGTTACATGCCCGGACGCCCCGGCGCCGATGCCGTAGCGCGCCGCGCCCTGCTGCCAGGCGTCGATAATGCGTGCATCGTCGCTCAGACCAAGATAATCGTTGCTGGCGAAGTTGCGGTAACGCTGGCCTTCATGCCGCAGCCAGCCTGCGCCGTCCGGCGTCAGCAGGCTACGCTGACGCAGACGCTGCTGCTGCCGACGCGTTTGCAGGGCCTCAGCGATGCGATGTTGCCAGCTCATTACTGCGCCGCGTTGTAGTAGTGCGCGGTGTCGGCATTGGCCAGCTGCTGCGCCAGCGCCTGCTGCTGCTCGTTATCGCCCGCGCGGGTATGGGTATGCTCCGGGTTGAGGCCCAGCTTGCGGAACAGCAGCAGATCTTTATCCTCTTCCGGGTTCGGCGTGGTCAGCAGCTTGCAGCCGTAGAAAATGGAGTTGGCGCCCGCCATAAAACACATCGCCTGGGTCTGCTCGCTCATTTGCTCGCGACCGGCGGAAAGGCGTACGTGGGAGGTCGGCATCATAATGCGCGCCACCGCGATGGTGCGGATAAAATCGAACGGATCGACATCCTCGTTTTCCGCCAGCGGCGTGCCTTTGACCTTCACCAGCATATTGATCGGCACGCTTTCCGGCGGCGTCGGCAAATTCGCCAGCTGCACCAGCAGCGCCGCGCGATCTTTCACCTCTTCGCCAAGGCCGACGATGCCGCCCGAACAGACTTTAATCCCCGCTTCACGCACCTTGTCCAGCGTGTCGAGACGCTCCTGATAGGTGCGCGTGGTGATGATATTGCCGTAAAACTCCGGCGAGGTGTCGAGGTTATGGTTGTAAAAATCGAGTCCGGCTTCGCCCAGCCGCTGCGCCTGCGCGTCGCTCAGCGTGCCCAGCGTCATGCAGGTTTCCATCCCCAACGCCTTTACGCCCTGCACCATCTTTTCCAGGTAAGGCATATCGCGGTCGTTGGGGTTTTTCCACGCCGCGCCCATGCAGAAACGCGACGATCCCGCCGCCTTCGCCTTACGTGCCGAGGCCAGCACCTCTTCCACCTCCATCAGGCGCTCCGACTCAAGGCCGGTTTTATAACGGGCGCTCTGCGGGCAATATTTGCAATCCTCCGGGCAGGCGCCGGTCTTGATCGACAACAGCGTACTGACCTGCACCTGTTGCGGATCGAAGTGCTGCCGGTGGACCTGCTGCGCTTCAAACATCAGTTCAAGAAAAGGTTTATTAAACAGGGCCTGAGCCTCTGCCAGCGTCCAGCGCATCGCCATTGCTTACTCCAGAAAGTGTCGTTTTTATTGTGGAACCGAATTATACTTGTAAACTAAATCTTTTCTTTTTGGTTTACAAGTGATCATGACTTCTGACGATCTCGCCTTCGACCGCGACCATATCTGGCATCCTTACACCTCCATGAGCGAACCGCTTCCCTGCTATCCGGTGGTCAGCGCGCAGGGTGTTCATCTGCAGCTGGCTGACGACCGTCAGCTGGTGGACGGCATGTCTTCATGGTGGGCGGCGATTCACGGCTATAACCATCCGCGCCTCAACCAGGCGCTGCAAACGCAGATGGCGCAGATGTCGCACGTCATGTTCGGCGGCATTACCCATCCTGCCGCCGTGGCGCTCTGCCGCCGCCTGGTGGCGATGACGCCCGCACCGCTGGAGTGCGTGTTTCTGGCGGATTCCGGCTCGGTAGCGGTAGAAGTGGCGATGAAGATGGCGCTGCAATACTGGCAGGCGCGCGGCGAACGGCGCCAGCGCTTTCTGACGCTGCGCCGGGGCTACCACGGCGATACTTTTTCCGCGATGTCGGTCTGCGACCCGGATAACTCCATGCACAGCCTGTGGCAGGGCTATTTGCCGAATCATCTGTTCGCGCCGGCGCCGCAGCGCCGCTTTGACGACAGCTGGGATGAGGCAGATATCGCCGAGTTCGCCGCGCTGATGGAGACGCATGCGGACAGCATCGCGGCGGTCATTCTGGAGCCGATCGTGCAGGGCGCGGGCGGAATGCGCTTTTATCATCCGCGCTATTTGCAGCGGGTGCGCGAGCTGTGCGATCGCCATCAGGTGCTGCTGATTGCTGACGAGATCGCCACCGGCTTCGGCCGCACCGGCGAGCTGTTCGCCTGCGATCATGCTGACATCGCGCCCGATATCCTCTGTCTGGGGAAAGCGCTGACCGGCGGCACCATGACGCTCTCCGCCACGCTCACTACGCGCGTGGTGGCTAACACCATCAGCAACGGCGCGGCGGGCTGCTTTATGCACGGCCCGACCTTCATGGGCAACCCGCTCGCCTGCGCGGTGGCGGAGGCGAGCCTGGCGCTGTTGCAGGAAGGCGAATGGAAACAGCAGGTCGCGGCGATTGAACGGCAGCTGCGCGCGGCGCTGCTGCCGCTGGCCTCTCATCCGCAGGTTGAAGACGCGCGCGTGCTGGGCGCCATCGGCGTGATTGAGAGCCGCCAGCCGGTCAATATGGCCGCCATCCAGCGCTTTTTCGTCGATCAGGGCGTCTGGATCCGGCCCTTTGGCCGCCTGATCTATCTGATGCCGCCCTATGTGATCGATGCCGATCGGCTGGCGCGGCTGACGCAGGCTATTGAAGCGGCGCTGGATCGCCCCGATCTCTTTTTGCCGGCGTGAGCGTGGATGTCCTTTGAGCGCACCGTGGCGTGATGCACTACGCTTTTAGCATCCCCGCAAGCTAAAGGAGTAAGTCATGCCACAGCAAAAAGAGCGCAATCGCCGCGTGCTTCTGGCCTCGCGCCCGCACGGCGCGCCGACCGAAGCGAACTTCCGTTTTGACACGCAGCCGGTGCCTGCGCCCGACGACGGCGAAGTGCTGCTGCGGACGGTGTACCTGTCGCTCGATCCCTATATGCGCGGCCGCATGAGCGACGCGCCCTCCTATGTCGAACCTTTCGCCGTCGACGATGTGCTGGGCGGCGGCACGGTAGCGATTGTCGAACAGTCGAAACATGCCGACTATCAGCCGGGCGACTGGGTGGTCAGCCAGAGCGGCTGGCAGGATTACGCCCTGTCGGACGGCAAAGGCCTGGTTAAATTACAAGGGCCGGTACTGGAGCATCCTTCCTGGGGGCTGAGCCTGCTGGGTATGACCGGCTTTACCGCCTATATGGGCCTGCTGGATATCGGCAATCCACAGCCGGGCGAAACCGTAGTGGTGGCCGCCGCGACCGGCGCCGTCGGCTCGGTGGTGGGTCAAATCGCGAAGCTGAAAGGCTGCAAAGTCGTCGGCATCGCTGGCGGCGCGGAAAAGTGCCGCTACGCCAAAGAGACGCTGGGCTTCGATCACTGCGTCGACCACCGTCAGGACGATCTGGCGGAACAGCTGAAACAGCACTGCCCTGACGGCATCGACGTCTATTTTGAAAACGTCGGCGGCAAAGTGTTTAACGCGGTGCTGCCGCTGATGAACACCAAAGGGCGCATTCCGGTCTGCGGCCTGATCGCCGACTATAACAGCACCGACCTGCCGGAGGGACGCGATCATCTGCCGCTGCTGCAAAGCGCGATCCTGCGTAAACGGCTGCGCGTGCAGGGCTTTATCATTAATCAGGATTATGGCGATCGCTTTGACGAGTTTTTCCGTCAGATGAGCCAATGGGTGGCGGAAGATCGTCTGGTATTCCGTGAACATATCGTTGACGATCTGGAGAACGCGCCGGAGGCCTTTACCGGCATGCTGGAAGGTAAAAACTTCGGCAAGCTGGTCATTCGTGTCGCGTCAGATCAACCGGGAGAGCAGTAATGAAAATTTTGATGGTGTTAACCTCCCACGACAAACTGGGCGAAACCGGCAAAAAAACCGGTTTCTGGCTGGAAGAGTTTGTCGCGCCTTATTACATCTTTAAAGATGCCGGCATCAGCGTGGTGTTGGCGTCGCCGCAGGGCGGACAGCCGCCGCTCGATCCGAAAAGCGACGAGCCGGACGCTCAGACGCATGATACTAACCGTTTTCGTCACGACGTCGCCGCTCAGCAGGCGCTGGCGAATACACAACGTCTTGAAACTATTGATGGCAGCAAGTTCGACGCGGTATTTTATCCGGGCGGTCACGGCCCGCTGTGGGATCTGGCCGAGGATAAGCACAGCATTGCGCTGATTGAGAATCTGTTCGCCAACGGCAAGCCGGTGGCGGCGGTATGTCATGCGCCCGGCGTGCTGCGCCATGTGAAAAAGCCGGACGGCACGCCGCTGGTGGCGGGCAAACGGGTGACCGGCTTCACCAACAGCGAAGAAGAGGCCGTTGGGCTGACGAACGTGGTGCCTTTCCTGGTGGAGGATGAGCTGAAAAAACAGGGTGGACTGTTTGAGCGCACTGAAGACTGGGGCGCTTTCGCCGTTACCGACGGGCATCTGATTACCGGTCAGAACCCCACCTCATCAGCCGTTACCGCAGAAGAACTGCTGAAGTTTTTACATCAATAAAACGGAGATGCGATGAGGATTTACAGTCACAATTTCAACGACGGGGAGAAGATGCCGGCGCGCCACGTCTTCAACGGCATGGGCTACCAGGGCGATAATATTTCCCCGCACCTCGCATGGGACGAGGTGCCGGAAGGCACGAAAAGCTTCGTCGTCACCTGCTACGATCCCGACGCGCCGACCGGCTCCGGCTGGTGGCACTGGGTGGTGGCGAATATTCCCGCCGATGTCACGGTGCTGCCGCAGGGCGCTGGCTCTGGCCAGGCGGCGCTGCCGGAAGAGGCGATTCAGACGCGCACGGACTTCGGTAAGGCGGGCTACGGCGGCGCCGCGCCGCCGCAGGGCGAAAGCCACCGCTATATTTTTACCGTTCACGCGCTGGACGTGGACAAAATCGAGGTGGACGAAAACGCCAGCGGCGCGATGGTGGGCTTTAACGTCCATTTCCATCGTCTCGCCAGCGCCTCGATTACCGTGATGTACAGCTAACGCTGCCTGCGGGGCGCGACTGCGCCCCGCCCGGCGAGCTGCCCCGAATGTATTAACGGGCACTTTTTACCGACCAATAAATATCAGCGTTATTTCCTGGAATTGGGCGGTGGGTTATATTAATCGGTGATCTTTTCCCCCACAGTTTATATATCCTTCCTTATAATTCATCTTAAATTCCCTATCAATCATCACCTAACCCGATAATAGATCGTTATGTG
>NZ_JANION010000175.1:0-6514 GCF_024610815.1 Mixta sp. | reverse complement strand
GCGTGTAGATAATCCTTTTCTTATGCCACCGATAAATAAAAGTTAATGCCTTTATAAAAAGTTTAATTATGTCAGATTTTTGCAAAAAGCTAAGCGTCTATAACCGGACGCTGCAGCCAGCTTTTATCTGTTTTGTTTTATCAGAACGCGTTCGGATGCGGAAAAACGGCCTTTTTCCGCTATTGATGCCTGGAAATTGCGCAAAAGAGATTTTTTTTGCGAATATTTTTTTAGAGAAATTTCTATGCGCCGATATTTTTAAATATGCGCTTGTCAACGCATCATCAAATTGCATGGACATTGCAATAGAAACATCATACCTATATACGAGGGAATAATATGTCACAGGTGATCAATACTAACGCCCTGAGTCTGATGGCTCAGAATAACCTGAACAAATCTCAGAACTCCCTGGGTTCCGCGATCCAGCGTCTTTCTTCCGGTCTGCGCATTAACAGCGCGAAAGATGACGCCGCAGGTCAGGCGATCAGTAACCGTTTTACCGCCAGCATTACCGGCCTGACTCAGGCTTCACGTAACGCCAACGACGGTATCTCTATCGCCCAGACCACGGAAGGCGCGCTGAACGAAATCAACGATAACCTGCAAAACATTCGTCGTCTGAGCGTGCAGGCATCCAACGGCACCAACTCCGCTTCTGACCGTCAGTCCATCCAGGACGAAATCAACGAGCGTCTGGCTGAGATCAACCGTATCTCTGAACAGACCGAGTTCAACGGCGTAAAAGTACTGAGCAAAGATCAGACGCTGAACATTCAGGTTGGCGCTAACGATGGCGAAACCATCAGCCTGAAACTGGAGCGTATGGATGCTGAAAAGCTGGGCATGGAAGACTTTGACGTTGGCGTTTTCAGCACTGCAAACACGCAAGTCGTTAAAGTAGCTGATTACGGAACGACTGCAGCAACAGATGTGGCAATCGGTGACGACGCCAACGCCTATAAATTAACCGCGGACGATGTCAAAGCGTTAAATACGAAGTTTTTCGGTACAGATACTCCTGCTACTGGCAGCGAAATTAAAACGGATGGTAAAGGCAACTTTATCGCTACCGGTGTTGACGCAGAAGGCAAAACGGTACAGCAGTCTTTCTCTCTGGAAGAAAATGAAGCGGGAGATGGCTTTACCATTAAAGATAAAGGCGCTTACGTCACCGAACAGCAAAAAGCTGACGCAGACGTCGTTGTTGAAACGATGCTGAAAACCGTTGATGACGCGTTGAATCAGGTTGACGCCCTGCGTTCCAACCTGGGTGCGGCGCAGAACCGTTTCGCTTCTGTTATCAGCAACCTGGACAGCACCGTAAACAACCTGTCTGAATCTCGTTCACGTATCCTGGATGCGGACTTCGCTTCTGAAGTGTCCAACATGAGCCGCGCTAACATCCTGCAGAGCGCAGGTACCACCGTGCTGGCTCAGGCTAACCAGGTTCCGCAGAACGTTCTGTCTCTGCTGCGCTAAGTTTTACCCGGCGGCTATTAACGGCCCTGCGGTTTACGCTAACGCCTCGCCCTCACCGGCGGGGCGTTTTTTATGGCGCCGCCTAAACCCGGCTGAAAATCATTACGCCAACTGGCTCACTGGCTCACTGGCTCAACGCATGAACAAAGAGAATAAAAGACAAAGCGTGCAGGGAGAACAGAGAGAACAGAGAGAAAGACAATAAGATGGAGAGAACAGACAATAAAAAACAGCGTCGCGCTTACCGCCACGACGCTGTTTTGACAGGCACCTTTGCCTTACGGCCGCCAGCGGCCGCGCTGAAATCGGGATTACAGGGTCTCGCTGACGCTTTTCTCAACCAGCTCCATCTCTTCACTGGTCAGCAGCTTTTCAATATCCACCAGGATAATCATGCGCTCATCCACCGATCCCAGCCCCAGCAGGTAATCGGTAGAGAGCGTGACGGAGAAATCCGGCGCCGGTTTAATCGCTTCAGCATTCAGCGACAGCACGTCAGAAACGCCGTCCACCACAATGCCCACCACGCGCTGCGTGAGGCTCAACACAATCACCACCGTTTTTTCATTAATCTCGGCGCCCGCCAGATTAAACTTAATGCGCAGATCGACAATAGGAACAATCACGCCGCGCAGGTTGGTGACGCCGGTAATAAAATCGGGCGTATTGGCGATACGGGTCACCCGTTCGCAGCCGCGGATCTCCTGCACTTTCAATATTTCGATGCCGTACTCTTCATCTCCCAGCGTAAACACCAGGTATTCATTGCCATGATTATCGGTGGCTGTTCTTTTTTCAGATGCGGAAGAGGTCATTTTGCTTATCCTTAAACAGGTAAAGATTGTCCGTTTTTCGCCGTGACACGTTTAGATTTGCACAGCTTTGCCAGCGCGGCGACGTCGAGAATCAGCGCCACGCTGCCATCGCCGAGAATGGTGGCGGCGGAAATGCCCGGCACTTTGCGATAGTTAAGCTCCAGGTTTTTTACCACCACCTGATGCTGACCAATCAGCTGATCGACCATCAGGGCGTAGCGCGCGCCAGCGCTTTGTAAAATCACCGCCACGCTGTCGTTCATCTCGATCGGCTCTTCGCCGCTGCCGAAGACATACTGCAACGTAATCAGCGGGATATACTCGCCGCGCACCTGCAGCATCAGCTCGCCGCCCGCCATGCGGTACAGCGCCTGTTCGCTGAGCTTCAACGACTCCATCACCGCGCCCAGCGGCAGCACATAGGTTTCATCGGACACGCGCACCGACATGCCGTCCAGAATCGCTAAGGTAAGCGGCAGGATAATGCGGATGGTGGAGCCTTTATTCTGTTCAGAAGCGATCTCAACATGGCCGCCCATCTCCTGAATATTGCGTCGTACCACATCCATGCCGACGCCGCGCCCTGATACGTCAGTGACTTTTTCCGCCGTGGAGAAGCCGGGCGCGAAGATCAGCATCCAGACATCTTCGTCGCTCATGTTGTCGTTGATCGCCATGCCCTGCGCTTGCGCGCGCGCCAGGATTTTCTGGCGGTTCAGGCCTGCGCCGTCATCGCTGACTTCAATCACGATATTGCCGCCCTGATGCTCAGCGGAGAGCGTCAGATTGCCGACGGCGGATTTCCCTTTCGCCACGCGCACGTCCGCGCTCTCGATGCCGTGATCGAGGCTGTTGCGCACCAGATGGGTTAACGGGTCGATAATGCGTTCGATCAGGCTCTTATCCAGTTCGGCCGAGCCGCCGATCAGCGTCAGCTCGACCTGCTTATTCAGCTTGCCGGCCAGGTCATGCACCAGACGCGGGAAACGGCTAAAGACATACTCCATCGGCATCATGCGGATCGACATCACCGACTCCTGCAGGTCGCGCGCGTTGCGCTCCAGCTGGGCGATGCTGTTGATCAGCACGTCATGAACCGACGGCTCCAGCGAGGCGGAAAGCTGCGACAGCATCGACTGGGTGATAATCAGTTCGCCGACCTGGTTGATGATCTGATCGACCTTTTCAACGGCGACGCGAATACTGCTCGATTCCGCCGCCTGCGAGCGCGCCGACGGTCTGGCGGGCGCGGCGGCGTTTTTCACCGGGGCGGCAACGCTGGCAGGCTGCGGCGCGTTTTCCTCTACGGGCGCGACGGGCGGCGTTTCGGTCTCAGGCGCCGCGTCGTGGGTAATGGCGATCTGTTCCGGCTCCAGAATAAAGCAGAGCACCGCTTCGATCTCATCCGCGCTGGCGGTGGTTTGCAGCTTCACCTCCAGCCGGTCGCCCTGCTGTTGCTGGCTGACGAGGGTGCCGAGATTCGCCAGCTCATCGGCCAGCAGCCGCGCCTCCTGATCCTTGATTTTCATCAGCGTCACGGTAAGGCAGCCCTGATCCGCGCCGGCCTCTACGCTGGCAGACGTTGCCGCCTGTTCCGGCTCCGTCGAAGCGGTCGCCGCCGCGCCCGATTTATTTTGCAGCGCGATCTGCCGCAGCGCTTCGCAAATATACTGGAAACTCTGCTCGTCTGGTTCCTGAGAAGATTTATAGGTATCAAGCTGATCTTGCATAATATCTTTACTCTCCAGAAACAGGTTAATAATGTCGCTGGTCAGACGCAGCGTGCCGCAGCGGGCATCGTCCAGCAGGTTTTCCATTAAATGCGTCGTTTCCTGCAATATTTTAAAACCGAAGGTGCCTGCGCCCCCTTTAATGGAGTGCGCCGCCCGAAATATCGCATCCATCATCTCTTTATCGGGAGAAGCCGCATCAAGCTGTAACAGATACTTTTCCATATCCGCCAACAGCTCGTCGGCTTCATCGAAGAATGTCTGATAAAAATCACTTACATCCATATTGTTCAACCTTACCCTGAGTTAATTCGCAAGTCCGGCCATCCCCTCATCCGTTTGAGGCGTTATTTTTAATTCAGATTTAATGGCGTCGATATTGCTGTTTTCCGTCATGCTCTGGATTAAATTATCGTCCCTGATAATCGCTTTCTCTTTATTCTGCGTTAATACCAGGATACTGATACGACGGTTAATGGGGCTGTCAGGCGCGGTATTTTCCAGCACCATGGAGTCGGCGGTGCCGATCACACGCAGGAATTTATTCGCCGTCAGGCCGGCGCTGATCAGCGCGCGGCGCGAGGCGTTGGCGCGGTCGGAGGAGAGTTCCCAGTTGCTGTAGCCCACATCGCCCTGCGCATAGGGGAGAGAATCGGTATGCCCCGTCAGGCTGATGCGGTTCGGCAGCTCGTTAAGTACCGGCACCAGCGCTTCGAAAATTGCCATCAGATAGCTTTCCAGCTCCTTGCTGCCCAGCTTAAACATGGGCCGATCCTGCGTATCGATAATCTGGATCAGCAGGCCGTTCTCCGTCAGCTGCAGCCGCAAGTTAGACTGGAAATTGCTGAGGCGGGGGTCGCTTTTAATCAGGCTTTCCAGCCGTTCGCGCGCCTTTTTCAGCCGTCTGATATCTTTGTCGCTTTCACCGTCGCGCGGGCGCGAACGGTTGACTTCGCCCTCTTTCTTCACCAGATCGTCGCCGCCGCCGGGAATCACGCTGTCGCTCAGGCTGGACTGATTACCCTGCGACAGCGCCACCTTCAACGGCATCTGAAAATATTCGGCGATGCGATGCCGCTGCTGCGGCGAACTGTTGGCGATCAGCCACATCACCAGAAAAAACGCCATCATCGCCGTCATAAAGTCGGCGTAGGCGATTTTCCACGAGCCGCCATGATGGTCATGGCCATGCTTTTTACGCTTGCGGATGATGATGATGGGCTGTTTGTGCTTGCTCATGGCGCGCCTTCCGAGGCATTACTCCCTGATGATTTCACCTGACGCACATGCTCTTCCAGCTCAATAAAGGTGGGACGTTCGGTGGAGAAAAGAATCTTACGGCCAAATTCAATGGCGATCTGCGGCGCGTAGCCGTTCATGCTGGAGAGCAGCGTGATCTTAATACATTGAAGCATCTTAATTTTTTCACTGCTTTTCTGGCGCAGCAGCGCCGCCAGCGGCAGGATAAACCCATAGGCGAGCAGAATGCCGAGGAAGGTGCCCACCATCGCGTGGGCGATCAGTTCGCCCAGCTCCGCCGCGGGACGATCGGCCGCCGCCAGCGCATTGACCACGCCCATAACGGCGGCGACGATGCCGAACGCAGGAAAGGCGTCGCCGACGGAATTCAGGCTGCTGGCGGGCACGTCGAATTCATGCTCGCAGGTCTCGATCTCTTCATCCATCAGCGCTTCGACTTCATGCGTGCTCATATTGCCGCTGATCATCAGGCGCAGGTAATCAATAATAAAATTCATTAAATAAGCATCGGCCAACAAACGCGGGTAGGCGGAAAAAACCGAGCTGCTCTGAGGGTCTTCAATATCGTTTTCCAAAGACATCAATCCACTCTGCCTGGCTTTGGAAAGCAGTAAAAACATCAACGCCATCAGGTCCATATATAAGGCTTTGTTATATTGCGACCCTTTAAATAATATCGGAAAGGCTTTTAGCGTCGCGCTAATGGCTTTGCCATTGTTGCCGACAATAAAGGCGCCCACGCCTGCGCCGCCGATGATTAATAACTCAGTCGGCTGATACAGCGCGCCGAGATGACCGCCAGATAAAGCAAATCCGCCGAAAACAGTCGCAAATACAACCACATACCCTAAAATAACCAGCACGCGAACTC
Organism: Mixta sp.; assembly: GCF_024610815.1. NCBI lineage: Bacteria > Pseudomonadati > Pseudomonadota > Gammaproteobacteria > Enterobacterales > Erwiniaceae > Mixta > Mixta sp. The sequence goes on along the minus strand of NZ_JANION010000175.1, from coordinate 356 downwards.
CTTAATTACTGACACGCCTGTTTGTTCATGTTTTTAATGATAAATAGCGTCGCAGGCGCTGACGTATCGTTTTTCGCAGATACGCCATTAACGATTTCAGTCCTTGTCATCATCAACGCTACAGCCTGATATAAACCCGTTATCCTGCAATGTCATAATTTTCACACTTTTTTGCCGCGCGTGAAGGCGGGCTGCAAAGACTGCAGGTAAAGGGGTCTTTGGCATGTTCATGCGTGACGATAAAACCGCCGTGGCAGGCGATGCATTCCGTCCGTTCGATCATGCCGCAGTCAATAAAGCGCAGCAGCGTCCAGGCGCGGGTTAATCCCAGCACCGGTTTTTCATCGGGCTTAACC
>NZ_JANION010000173.1:0-8153 GCF_024610815.1 Mixta sp. | reverse complement strand
GCTAATGACTGCTTTATATGTTCTCTTTATCCCAGTCAAAGAAATTAATATGTGAGAAGAAAATTCATATCCCTCACCATCATTATGATCTGGTTCGATTTTTCTGCGGGTTTGACGTTTTATATTCCTTAAAACAGTTGTAGAACCATTCCTATCTGTAGCATTGAACAAAAGACAAAGGTGTGTAGGGTTATTACTGCCTTTAGGGTAATATTCTGCGTCTTGTAGAGTAAGGACAAGAGAGTTAGATAAATAGGGGTAAGAAAAGTCTTTCTGAGCAATAATTAAAGGTGCCAGCTCATTAAGATCAGGAACCGAGCAATTGCAAGTTTCTTTATCTACATCATCAAGTTTTTGTGTTCTAAGTGCAGTATCTAATAAAAATTCGTGATGAGTTACATCGCGGAAATACGCATCAAGAGATGACATTTATTTTCCTTAATAAATTTGTTTTCATGGTGGCATGATCGCAGTATAACCCCCACCAATCCATTAACTCAATACGCTGAGTTAAATATATGGAACGATTGTAAGCTTTCCTAACTTCATTTTTATCACTGTGGGCTAGTGCTGCTTCGATCACGTCAGGATTCAAACCTGCTTCATTCATAGCAGTACTGGCTATCGAACGTAAACCATGAGCTACTAATGAACCTGCGTAACCGATTCGTTTTAATGCGGCATTAGCAGTCTGGCTATTCATTGGCAATTTAGGATCATTTCTGCTTGGAAAAACATGTTCACGATGAGCACTAATAGGCTTCATCACCTCCAAAATTTCTAACGCTTGAGGTGATAATGGAACAATGTGCTCACGTTTAGCTTTCATCCTTTCAGCTGGGATTACCCAAAGCTTAGTGTCGAGATCGAGCTCAACCCATCGTGTAGCAGAAGCTTCAGAGGGCCGTACAAGGGTCAAGAGCTGCCATTCAATCAAACAACGAGTCGGAACGGATAGATTAGACATTACTAGCGACTGCATAAGCTTCGGCAATTCCTCAGGTCGCAGCGTTGGCATATGCTGCTTTTTAGGCTTTTCAAAAGCCACACCGATCCCCGAAGCGGGATTAGCATCAATCAGCCCGGTATTAACTGCATAAATCATAATTTCATTAATGCGCTGTACCAGACGACGAACGGTTTCAAGAGCCCCACGGGCCTTAATGGGTTCTAACGCCTCAACCAGCCTACGGGCTTTGATTTCCTGCACGGGAATCTCGCCAATGGCTGGGAAAACATCTTTCTCAAGAGAACGCCAGATATCCTTCGCGTAATCCGGGGTAACGCTGGCTTGCTTCAAAGCAAACCAGTTAGCGGCCACAGTTGAGAAAATGCTGTCTAACGCGATCTGTTGTTGTTCTGTAACCTGTTCGGCCTGCGTTTGCGGGTCAATGCCATTAGCGAGTAAGGAGAGGTAATCAGCGCGCAGACGCCTGGCATCTGCCAGCGACAGGGCAGGGAAAGCACCTAGGCCCATCATGGTGCGCTGTTTTGTGGCTGGTCTTTGATAGCGGAAACGCCAAAGCTTCTTTCCGGTAGTTTTCACCACCATAAAAAGTCCGTCACCATCATGCAGCGTCAAATCTTTATCTATGGCCTTAGAACGGAGAATTTCTGTGTTGGTGAGAGGGCGTGTAGTCCTTGCCATGTGCGGCTTTCCTGCGTGAATTGGTATACGTTATCGGCATACATTTTACCGTATACCAATACGTATACCAATAATCACCGGATTTAACCGGATGTCCTCGGACTATTACAGATACAAAAAAGCCCGCGAAGGCTTATGCCATGCGGGCTTTCCGTACTTCACCGGACGTATCCGGATCAAGATTTGGTGGAGCTGGCGGGAGTTGAACCCGCGTCCGAAATTCCTACATCCTCGGTACTACATGCTTAGTCAGTCTTTACATTCGCCTGGCAGCTGCGGACAGACACGCCACTGACAGACTAGCCTGATTAGTTTTAACGCTTCAACCCCAGGCAGGGCATCCACGCGATCTCTTTTGGGTTTGACCTCTCTTGATCCCCGTCCTAAGAGCGGAGGCTAGGGAGAGAGGGCTCTAAGCAGGTTATTAAGCTGCTAAAGCGTAGTTTTCGTCGTTTGCGACTATTTTTTTGCGGCTTTTAACGAGGCAAACCGCCCCTCGGCATGCACCTTGGGTTTCGCGAATCCCGTCGAATCCAGAATCAGCCCCAAGAATTAAAGAGTATAGCAAAAAACGAGTGATGAATCCAGCGCTTAGCGATTGGCATTCTTCATAATGCGTGCTTTATCCAGCTGCCATTCGCGACTCTTCACGTCTTCGCGCTTGTCATGCTGCTTCTTACCGCGCGCCACGCCAATCTTCAGTTTGCACCAGGCGTTTTTCCAGTAAAGCGACAAGGCGATTACCGTATTGCCTTCGCGATTGACGCGACCGTACAGGCTATCCAGCTCGCGCTGGTTCAGCAGCAGTTTACGGTTGCGCGTGGGATCGCAGACGACGTGACTGGAAGCGACTGACAACGGCTGAAACGTCGCGCCAAACAGATAAGCTTCGCCATCGCGCAGCAGAATATAGCTGTCGCTGATGTTCGCCTTACCGGCGCGCAGTGATTTGACTTCCCATCCTTGTAGCGCCAGTCCCGCTTCGAACTCTTCCTCAATGAAGTATTCATGGCGGGCGCGTTTGTTAAGGGCAATAGTGGCAGAACCGGGTTTATGTGCTTTTTTCTTTGTCATAGTGCAACTTAGTTTACATCAGACCAGTGTTAATCGCATCCCCCGACCCAAAACCGCCGGGAAAAAAAGCTATTCTAGCACGCCTTGCGACTCAGAGAATTTTTGTTTGAGTGTTGAAAATGCTATTATTTGTACGTTTTATGAATCACAGGAAACGATATGGCCCAGATTAGCCGCTCCGCGCTTGTGCCTTACAGCGCTGAGCAAATGTACCAGTTAGTGAATGATGTCGATTCGTATCCGGAATTCCTGCCGGGCTGTACGGGGAGCCGCGTGCTATCCGCCTCCGAACAGGAGATGACGGCGTCGGTTGATGTCTCTAAGGCCGGCATCAGCAAGACGTTCGTGACCCGCAATACGCTGACGGATAACCAGAGCATTCATATGCAGCTGGTGGATGGTCCGTTCCGTAAATTAACCGGCGGGTGGACATTCACGTCGCTCGGCGATGACGCCTGTAAAGTAGAGCTCAATCTGGAGTTCGAGTTCACTAACATGCTGGTTGAACTGGCGTTCGGACGCATCTTTAAAGAGCTGGCGAACAGCATGGTGCAGGCGTTCACTCATCGCGCCAAAGAGGTTTACCGTGCCTGATATTACGGTTGAAGTGGTTTACGCGCTGCCTGAAAAACAGTACCTGCGCCAGGTGAAGCTGGCGGAGGGTAGCAGCGTTGAGCAGGCGATACGGGCATCCGGCCTGCTTGAACTGCGCCAGGATATTGACCTGACGCAGAATAAAATCGGCATCTACAGCCGGCCGGTGAAATTGCAGGATGAGCTTAACGAAGGGGACCGCGTAGAAATCTACCGTCCGCTGATTGCCGATCCGAAAGAGCTACGCCGTCAACGGGCGGAACGCTCGGCCAAAAAATAAAGGCGCCTCAGCGCCTTTTTTTATATCTGAAACCCGCTTAACGGTCGGACTTATTGTCGTTCAGGTTCGGTTTATTATCGATATTGGTCAGCACGCTGTTGCTGTCGAAAGTGAGCGTCAGCGTTTGCTGGGAAACTTTTTCATGGCCGGGCTGCTGACGGAACACATAATACCAGGTATTGCTACCGAAAGGATCGCTCATCATTGGCGTACCCAGCGTGTAAGCGACCTGCTGTTTCGTCATGCCAACGCGCAGCTTGGCAACGTCGGTGGCGGTCAGATAGTTACCCTGATTGATATCAGGACGGTAAACCACGCGCTCCAGAGTGGAACAGCCAGCAGTCATCATGAGAAGTAACACTGCAGCAGCAGTCAGCGTTTTACAGCGCATTTATACATTCCTTTTTTGGGCTCAACGCCTTTCAGTCAGGCGAATTTGGTGCCAGCACGGTCTGAACACAGCCTGCGGTCATCGTGTTTCATTCAGGCGACAAGCTGTCGATAATAATAAACCTGACCGCAGTTGGAAACCTTTACAGAGCAAGCATATGACCGCAGGAATGTAAAAAAGTGCATATCAGGCGGCTAAAAGCTCTTTTGCGTTCGCCAGCGTGTTGCGCGTGACTTCGCTGCCGCCCAGCAGACGCGCCAGTTCCTGCAGGCGCGCGCGTTTGTCCAGCGGCTGCATATGGGTTTCCGTCATCGCGCCGTCAGTCTCTTTGCTGACGAAGAAATGATGATGGCCACAGCCTGCCACCTGAGGCAAGTGCGTAACGCACATGACCTGCGTGGATTCGCCCAGCTGGCGCAGCAGTTTGCCTACCACGGCGGCGGTCGGTCCGCTGATGCCCACATCCACTTCATCGAAAATCAGCGCCGGCGTATCCATTTTACGCGCGGTGATCACCTGAATCGCCAGCGCGATACGCGACAGCTCACCGCCTGAAGCGACTTTCGCCAGCGGTTGCAGCGGCTGGCCGGGGTTAGTGCTGACGCGGAAATCAATACGGTCCGCGCCTTCCGCGGTCAGCTGATCCGGGTTGAACTGTACGGCGATGCTGAACTGTCCGTGCGGCATCGACAGCGCATGCATGCTTTCAGTGATCAGCTGGGTCAGCTCCTGCGCGAAATGGGCGCGCTGCTCATGCAGCTTCTGCGCACTGGCAAGCGCAGCCTGATGATGCTGCGTCACCGCCCGGCTCAGTGCTTCCTGATCGCTCTCTTGCTGAGAGAGCAGCTGTTCTTCTTCCAGCAGCTGTTGATGGAAAGCCGGCAGCGCCTCAGGCGCAACGTGATGCTTACGCGCCAGACTGATCTGACGCGACAGACGCTGTTCCAGCTCATAGAGGCGGTTCGGGTCGAGATCGAGGCGGTCGCAGTAGTGACGCAGCTCATCGCTCGCTTCGCTAATCTGAATCGCCGCTTCTTCCAGCATATTCAGCACGCCGCTCAGCTTATCATCCATCGTCACCAGCTCGCCCATCATCTGACGCGCCGTATAGAGCAGGCTTTGCAGATTGCTGTCATCGCCGTCCGCCAGTAAATGCAGCGCCTGCTGGCTGGTAGAAAGCAGCTGGCCGCTGTTGGCGAGGCGTTTGTATTCTTCATCAATCTGCTCGAATTCACCCGCCTGCGGCGCAAATTCGTTCAGCTCTTTCAATTGATATTGCAACAGTTCGCGGCGCGCTTCGCGCTCCTGCATTTGCTGCTGATGCTGCGCCAGCGTGCGGCAGCTCTGATGCCACTGACGATAGTTAGCCGCCATGCTCTGCATCAGCAGCGGCTGATCGGCGTAGGCGTCAAGCAGGGATTTTTGATGTTCCGGCTTCAGCAGTAGCTGGTGCGCATGCTGACCATGAATCTGAATCAGCAGCTGTCCCAGATCGCGTAACTGAGAGAGCGGAACGGAGGTGCCGTTGATAAAGCCGCGTGAGCGGCCATCGCTGCTGATAACGCGGCGCAGCAGGCACTCATGGCCGTCGTCCAGCTGATTTTCTTCCAGCCAGCGCTGGGCAGAGGGGGTGTCTTTCAGATTGAAGCGGGCGCAAAGGTCGGCGCGATTCGCGCCCTGACGCACCATATCCGCTTCGGCGCGGCCGCCAAGGCACAGCCCCAGCGCATCAATCGCAATAGATTTACCGGCGCCGGTTTCACCGGTAATCGCGGTCATGCCACGTTGAAAATCGATTTCCAGCTCGCGAACAATAGCAAAATTACTGATGGTGAGTTGGGCCAGCATACACGCCTTCCTGTACATAAACACAGATATGGTTTTTCGTACAGTATAATCTGGTTTTATATACAGTAAAGTGGCGCGTTGCGCTTTTTAAAATAATTTTTTCGACCAGCCGAGCTTTGAGCTTAGCGTATTGAAGTAACTGTAGTTTTTGGGGTGGATAAGGCTGAGGTGGTAGTCGCTGCGCCGGACCAGCACATCTTCGCCTTCCTGTATCGGCAGCGCAATCTGGCTGTCGCAGCTAATCTCCAGGTCGCTGCGCATATGGGAAAAACGCAGGCGGATAGTGCTGCTGCTGTTGATCACCAACGGTCGCGCGGAAAGGGTATGTGGGAACATCGGCACCAGTGCGATGGCATCAAGAGAAGGCGTTAAAATCGGGCCGCCCGCCGAAAGGGAATAAGCGGTCGAACCGGTCGGCGTGGAGATAATCAGGCCGTCGGAGCGCTGTGAAAAAGCGAAGTTTTCATCAATATAAACTTCAAATTCGATCATATGCGCCACTTTGCCGGGATGGAGCACCACTTCGTTGATCGCCGTGCCGATGCGGGGCGCGCCTTCGCCGCGGCAGACGCGCGCTTCCAGCAGAAAACGTTTTTCAATGATGTAGTCGCCGCGCAGCACGTCATCCAACTGCTGCTGCGCGTTATCGGGATCCAGGTCGGTGAGAAAACCCAGATTGCCGCGGTTAATGCCGATCACTTTGATATCGTAACGCGCCAGCACGCGCGCCGCGCCCAGCATATTGCCGTCGCCGCCGACCACAACGGCGAGATCGGCCCGCTGACCGATCTCCGCCAGCGATCCAGTTTGTACATGTTCCAGTGACAGTTCGCGCGCGATTTGCTGTTCGACAATGACTTCATACCCTCTCTCGGTCAGCCAGCGCCAGAGCATTTCATGCGTGGTCAGGGCGGTAGGATGACGCGGATGTCCGACGATGCCGATGCACTGGAAATGTTTATTCATTATGCAGGTATTCCTCATGGGGCAAATTGCCCTGACATTGTGACTGGTTCCCTTGAAACCATAAATCTGATCCCCATAATAAGCGAACCAGCGAGATGAATGTGCAAAACGCGGAGAAATTCATGAGTAGTAAAGATCAGAACACACCAAACGAGCAAGTCTCAGAAGAGATTCAAATGGAACAGCAGCAAAACGATAACGCGGAGACTGCAGAGGCTGAAGCAGAAGTGGTGGATCCGCGTGATGAGCGCATCGCTCAGCTTGAAGAACAGTTAGCCGGGCTGCAAAATGGCGTACGCGACGCGCAGCTACGCGCGCAGGCGGAAATCGAAAATATCCGTCGCCGTACCGAGCAGGACGTCGAAAAAGCGCATAAATTCGCCCTGGAAAAATTTGCTAACGAGCTGCTGCCGGTTATCGACAGCCTTGAGCGCGCGCTGGAAGTAGCGGATAAGAACAATCCTGAACTGAGCGCTATGATCGAAGGTATCGAGCTGACGCTGAAATCGCTGCTGGCGGCGGTGCGCAAGTTCGGTGTGGAAGTCGTGGGTGAAACTAACGTACCGTTCAACCCGGACGTTCATCAGGCGATGTCCATGATGGAGTCTGATGAGGTTGCGCCGAACCACGTAATGATGGTGATGCAGCGCGGTTATACGCTGAATGGTCGTCTGCTGCGACCGGCGATGGTGGCCGTCGCAAAAGCAAAAAGCTGATTTCCCGGCGCCGTGGCCTGAAGCCACGGCGTTGTTGCATCAGGGCAGGTGCGGCGTCCAGTCGATCGGCGTTTCGCCCTGCTGACTAAGGATGGCGTTGGTGCGCGAAAAGTGTTTGCAGTCAAAGAATCCCCGGTGCGCGGAAAGCGGAGAGGGGTGCGGCGCTTTCAGCACATGATGTCGTTTTGTGTCGATAATGCTGCCTTTCTTCTGCGCGTGCGATCCCCACAGCAGAAACACCACGTTTTCGCGGTTTTCGTTAATCGCCGCAATCACGCGATCGGTAAAGGTTTCCCAGCCAAAACGCGCATGGGAATGCGCCTTGCCCGCCTCTACGGTTAATACCGTATTCAGCAGCAGCACGCCTTGTTTCGCCCAGCTCTCCAGGAAACCGTGATTCGGCCGTTGAAAGCCGGGAATGTCGCTTTCCAGCTCTTTATACATATTCATAAGCGAAGGCGGTACTGCTACGCCAGGCCTGACGCTGAACGCCAGTCCGTGCGCCTGATTAGGGCCGTGATAAGGGTCCTGGCCCAGAATGACCACCTTTACCTGGTTCAGCTCGGTCAAACGAAACGCATTGAACACATCTTCTTTAGGCGGATAGACCGTTACGCCTGACGCGCGCTCTTTAGC
>NZ_JANION010000172.1:0-13299 GCF_024610815.1 Mixta sp. | reverse complement strand
GGTAACAGGATCATGATTAAATGACTGATTTTTCACTAACTTACTGTTTATAAACTATAAACAAAAAAAGACCGAATACGATTCCTATATTCGGTCCAGGGAAATGGCTCTTTAAGAGCCGTGCGCTAAAAGTTGGCATTGATGCAGGCGATGTCGCCTTGCCTTTTAAAGCGTAGAACAGTCGTGTGGATTTTCCAGCCGGATGTAACCAGGCTGCAAAGAAGAGTTGAACTCTGTGAAGTTAACGGCAGAACTGTAAGAGAGGACTATCGCTTAGCGCCATTATTGACTATAGAAGACGGCGCGGCAGGCCGCGCCGATGGTATTAATTGCAGAGTTTTTCCGCACGATCGATTATGGGTTGCAGGCTGGCCTTCTGCCCCGGATGTTGCGGATCGTCGTTTTGGATAACGGCGACAGGCTGAGCCTTAGCCTGGCCCGACGCCACTTTCTGCGCCGCTTTATCATTCAGCGGATATTGCATCAGGGTGCTGGGGTTAATGGCAAACAGCGCATGCTCTTTCGTACAGGTAAGCATCACCTCTTCACGGTTGAACGGCCATTTATCTTTGCCGATCTCAAAACGACTAACCGTGATCACTTCCGACGCCGCCAGCGCGTTGGCGCAGCATCCCATCGCCAGTACCAATCCGATGATTTTCTTCATTGCGTTACCTTATTGTCTTGCTCGTGCCCAAAGCTCAGGGCTTTCTGTTATTACGGCTGCAGCGTGGCGAAAAAACTGACTAAAAAGACCACCAACGCCGCAGTCAGTACTTCAAACTGCGTTGCGCGCACAAACCACTGCTGCGCCCTGCCATCCGGCCGTTGAAAACGCGGCACCAGCCAGTAGCGGTTAAACAACGCGGTAAAAACCATTAACGCCACCAGCCCGACTTTCATCAACAGCAGCAGCCGATAATTATTCTCCACTGGCCAGGGCCAGCCGACAATCAGTGCGGTATTAATCACGCCGCTGACCAGGGTCAGCGCCACGGCCAGATGTCCATAGCGCGAAAAACGCATCATGGCGCGTATCGCATCGCCGCGCAACGCCGACTGACGCGCATCGCGCATCAACCACAGCAGCGGCAGCAGGCCGCCGGTCCAGAACGCGGCGCCTGTAAGATGCACCGCATGGTTAAGACGTTGCAACGTCCCGCACCAGCCGCTTAACATCGCCGCGTGTCCCACCAGCGTCAGACCGCAGAGCTGAGCCAGGCCGCACAGCAGCAGCAAACGCTGACGCCAGACGCCGCGCATCGCCAGGCTCAGACAGGCCAGCAGCGCGAACAGCAGCTGGATGCGCCAGGCCTGGCCGAAGCCGGTATGCAGCACGGCGCGCCAGATGGCGGGCTGAACGATATTATGTCCGTCGCCGCTCATCAGGCCGGTCTGTAGCGCCAGCATCGCCACCGCACTCAGCAAAGCCAGCAACGTACTGACGACCAGCACTGGCATCAGGCGTCGGCTGAGCAGAGGCCGATAGCGGCGCGGCGCCAGCAGCGCGCTGTAGAAGGCGCTGCCGGACAACAGCATCAACGCGCTGAAGTGCAGCCAACGGCAGAAAATATAGAGCGATTCCAGCGTCATGGTTACTTCACGCTGAAAGTGTAGCTTCCTTTGGTTTTATGACCATCGACCGACAGCACATGCCAGTTAACCTGGTAGCTGCCGCCCGGAAGCGGTTTCTCCAGCGGCACGATCAGCTGGTTATGCTGCTGCGGCGCGCGTTCCACTTCGGCGGTCGGCATTACCTGCTGGCCTGCGCCAAGGATTGTTACGCCGCTGAACGCGGGCTCGATATCTTCCGAGAAGGTTAGCGTCAACGCCTGCGGAGACGCTTCAACGTTGGCATTCGCTGCGGGATATTGTGATTTCAGATGGGCATGGGCCAACGCAGCCGGAGAAAAGGCGACCGCCAGTACCAGGAGGGCTGCGCCAGGTAAAGCAGAGATGCGGTTTTTCAACATGATTTCATCCTGTAAACTATCGTGGTTGTCACCGACGAGGCCGCAGCATACTCTCCGTACCGGGAGCTGTCGAGGCAATAACGGCGACTGCGTCGTGCTTATACAGAGGAGCAAAAAATGAGTAACAATCTGGCAACACTGTCGCAGGAAGAGAAGGATAAAGTGAACGTCGATTTAGCCGCAGCGGGCGTCGCGTTTAAAGAACGTTACAATATGCCGGTGGTGGCAGAAATCGTCGAACGCGAGCAGCCGGAAGCGCTGCGCGACTGGTTCCGTCAGCGCCTGATGCATCACCGACAGGCATCCCTTAATCTCTCCCGCCTGCCCTGGGAACCGAAGAAATAACAGTGCGCCCATGCGCTAAGAGGCTTTATGCTACGCGTTATTGATACTGAAACCTGCGGTCTGCAGGGCGGTATCGTTGAGATCGCTTCCGTCGACGTGATTGACGGACAAATCGTCAATCCCATGAGCGATCTGGTCTGTCCCGACCGCCCTATCAGCCGTCAGGCGATGGCGGTACACCGCATTACCGAAGCGATGGTGGCCGATAAGCCGCCAATTGAGGCATTGATCCATCGCTATCACGGCAGCCCCTACTACGTCGCCCATAACGCCAGCTTCGATCGTCGCATGCTGCCGGAAATGCATGGCGAATGGATCTGCACCATGAAACTGGCGCGTCAGCTCTGGCCGGGTCTGCGCTACGGAAACCAGGCGCTGCGCGAGCATCTGAAGCTGGAGGTGACAACGCCCGCCGATCTTCATGCGCACCGCGCGCTGTACGACTGCTACGTCACCGCCGCGCTGCTGATCCGCATTATGGAAACCTCCGGCTGGGACGCGCCGCGCATGGCGGGCGTCGTGAGCGCCCCGACCGCTGCCGGGCAGGATGTAATGCCCTTCGGCAAATATCGCGGACGCGCCATCGCTGAGGTAGCGAAACGCGACCCCGGCTACCTGCGCTGGATGCTGAATTCTATCCCGGATCTGAAACCTGCCCTGCGCACTGCGCTGCAAAAGCAGGTTAATCAGGAGGATTAGTAGCCGCTGCCGCTGTGCAGCGTGCCCTGTGCCAGGCCGATGATAAAGGCGAACTCCAGCGAGACGCCCTCATAGGATTTAAAGCGGCCCGATTTGCCGCCGTGACCGGAATCCATATCGGTACAGAGCAGCAGCAGGTTCTCATCCTTTTTCTGGTCGCGCAGCTTCGCTACCCACTTGGCCGGCTCCCAGTACTGCACTTGCGAATCATGCAGCCCGGTCGTCACCAGCATATGCGGATAGTGATTTTCACTCACGTTGTCGTAAGGGCTGTACTGCTTCATATAGTGATAGTACTGCGGATCGTTAGGGTTGCCCCACTCATCATATTCGCCGGTGGTCAGCGGAATGGTCTCATCCAGCATGGTGGTTACCACATCGACAAACGGCACCTGCGCCACCACGCCGTGAAAACGATCGGGCTGCTGGTTGATGACCGCGCCCATCAGCAGGCCGCCCGCACTGCCGCCCATGGCGTACAGCCGCTGCGGATCGCCGTAGCCCTGCTGCACCAGCGCGTCAGTTACGTCCAGAAAATCGTTGAAGGTGTTCATCTTGTTCAGCAGACGGCCATCGTCGTACCACTGCTGCCCTAACTCGCCGCCGCCGCGCACATGCACCAGCGCATAGATAAAACCGCGATCGAGCAGACTGAGTCGGCTGGAGCTGAAGTCCGCGTCCATAATCGAGCCGTAAGAGCCGTAGCCGTATACCAGCATAGGGTTTTTACCCGGCTGATAGTGCTGGCGGTGATAAACCAGCGATACCGGCACCTCGACGCCGTCGCGCGCTTTAATCCACAAATGCTCGCTTTTGTAGTTGGCGGAATCGAAGCCGTTAATCTGCGTCTGCTTCAGCACGCGCCGCTCGCCGGTATCCATATCCAGTTCAAACAGCGTGGTGGGCGTGGTCATGGAGGAGTAGCCGTAGCGCAGCTTGCTGGTCTCCGGCGAGGCGTTAAAGGCAAGCCAGGTCACATAGGCGGGATCGTCGAAGGCGATGCCGAAGGTTTCGCCGGTGCGCCAGCAGATCTGCCGCAGGCTGGAAAGCCCGCGCTGGCGCTCTTCCACCACCAGCCAGTCGCGGAACAGCTGGAAATCCTCCATCACCACATGATCGCGCGGCGCGATAATGGTTTCCCAGCGCGACTCATCCAGATAGCTGGTGCGGTAGAGACCGAAGTTTTTGCCGTCGCGGTTAGATCGCAACCAGAAACGGTGATCGTAGTGGTCGAGCGTATATTCATGCCCTTTGCGGCGCGGCACGAACACCCGCGGACGCGCATCGGCATACTCCGCGTCAAGCAGATGAATTTCTGTAGTCGTCGTGCTGTGCAGCGCGATGAGAACAAAATGCTCCGAGGTGGTTTTATGCACGCTGAGGTAAAAGGTATCGTCTTTTTCCTCATAGACCAGTTCGTCATCCCGCTGCGGCGTGCCGACATTGTGCCGCCACACCTGATAAGGCAGCAGCGTCTGCTTATCTTTACGCACGTAATAGAGCGTTTTTGAGTCATTCACCCAGGCAAAGCTGGGCGAGACGTTCTCCAGCACTTCCGGGTACCAGTTGCCGGTCTCCAGATTGCGAAAGCGGATGCCATACTGACGGCGTGAAAGAAAATCTTCCGCCAGCGCCATAATGCGGTTGTCCGGGCTGATATCCAGCGCGCCCATAGTATAGAACTCGCTGTGTGCGGCGCGCTGGTTGGCGTCGAGCAGCGTCTCCCACTCGTCCGGCGTCCCGGTGTCCGCTGGCTGGCGCAGGTAGATGGCGTATTCGTTGCCCGCTTCATAACGGCTTTGATAGCGGTAGCCGTTTTTCACATAAGGCACGCTGTAGTCCTGCTGCGATATGCGCCCGACCATCTCTTTTAACAGGCGATCCTGCAGGGCCTTCTGCGACAGCATGACCTTATGACCGTAGTCATTTTCCGCGTGTAGATAGTCGAGCACTTCTGGATCTTCGCGCTGATCGTCGCGCAGCCAGTAGTAATTATCGACGCGAGTATCGCCATGCAGCGTCATCTCATGGGCAACTTTTTTTGCTTTTGGTGGCATCATAACGGTTACTGTTTCCAGACAAACATCCATTAAGGGTGGCAGCTAAGGCCATGATTGCCAAGCGGTGAGCGGTAAAAACCAGCATGCAGCCTGTCGCCAGGCGGCGTCAGGCCTTAACTTAAGGAAATCAGGAAGGCAGTTTCTCTTTTTCCTGACGGATATCTTTTTCAATCTCTTCGCGTACGTCCGCCGGAATTTTCAGCGCGTCGCCCAGCTCTTTCAGATAGCTGCGCTCCATAAAATGATCGACATCGATCGTCGCGCAGCTGAGAAAGTAGAGTTCCAGCGCCTCTTCTTCGTTTTTAACGCCCTGCGCCAGCCAGTGCGGATCGAGCGGACGATTGATCGCCTGCTGAATCAGCGCTTCTGCCTGTTCACCATAGCCCGCCTGATGGATATTTTGCTCAATCGCCTTACGCTCCTCACCATCAATATGGCCGTCGCTTTTAGCGGCGAAGACCAGTGCGGTGATCAGACGCTCAGCCCGCTGATCGACCGGCGTCGCCTGCTGGCCAAACTGCGGCTCATCCTGATGCGCTTCACGCACGCGCTGTTTGTATTTGTTCCACAACAGGGTACCCGCCGCCGCGCCGCCGCCGATAATCAGCGCGTTTTTGCCATATTTCGCCAGTAAGTTGCGCGAGGTCTTGCTGGATATCAGCAGTCCCGCCAGGCTGCCAAGCGCGCCGGGCGCCAGCATTTTATTTAAGGCTTCGCTGCCGCCCTGCGCTTTCGCGCCTGCGTTGCCGAGGTTCTTGTTGCCTAACATTTGTTGAAGTTGCTGCAGCCAGTTACTCATAGTCTCTCCTTTCGCAATGTGCGTCATAGTCTGAAGTACCGGACGTCAAGAAGCGTAAGCGGAAGCAAACAGATGAAAACGCCGCGTCGGAGAACCGGCGCGGCGTCAGGCCGGGCAGACAAGATAAGAATATGGCGGACGCGATGCCGCCTGTTCAGTCGACAATCAAAGCGTCGCCTGAAACGATACGGACACACAATAAAAACGCGACCGCAGCTTTGCCTGACCAGCGGAGAGCCCCGCTCTGCTCAACTTCTTCTGAACAAAGTGTGGCTGATATTCGTCAGGCTGCAATATTGATCAGGCCGCCTTAACGGCGCGCATCTTTTTACTGCTTTCTGCATCAGCCGCTTTCGGCACGGCATTATCGGACTGCGCCTCCGGCAGTTTACTGGTGCGCAGAATATGCTGAACCGCATCTTTCTGCTCGGCGAGGAACAGACCCAGATTTTCAAACTGCGCTTCATCCAGCGGCAGTTCGCTCTGCAACAGCCAGTCAGTAAAGGCCTCCGCCATATCGAGCATCTTGTCGTATGCGTCTGCTTCTTTCTTGCTGGCAAATGTCATTTTTTCTTCACCTTTTCTGACCACTACAAATTTGGTTTCAACAGCCATGACTCACCTCGATTACTGTATTTTTATACAGTATAGCAGGCCAAATTTTCAGATCAAGCTTTCCTGACGGCTGCGTACGCAAACGTTTTCGTATATACTGCGCGCGTTTTTCTTCCTCACTTTCAGGTAGGTACTATGACGACTCTTGGAACAGCGCTGCGTCCGGGCGCGACGCGCGTAATGCTGTTAGGCTCCGGCGAATTGGGTAAAGAAGTGGCGATTGAATGTCAGCGGCTGGGCGTAGAGGTTATCGCCGTCGATCGCTACGCCGATGCGCCCGCCATGCACGTCGCGCATCGCAGCCATGTGATCAATATGCTGGACGGCGAAGCGCTGAAAACATTGATCGCCCAGGAGCGTCCCGATTATGTGGTGCCTGAAATCGAAGCGATCGCCACCGATACGCTGATCGCCCTGGAGCAGCAGGGGCAGCGCGTGGTGCCTAATGCGCGCGCCGCGCGTCTGACCATGAACCGCGAAGGCATTCGTCGCCTTGCGGCGGAAACGCTGGCGCTGCCGACCTCCTCCTATCGCTTCGCCGACAGTCAGGCGTCATTTATCGCGGCGGTGGAAGAGATCGGTTTTCCCTGCATCGTCAAGCCGGTAATGAGCTCCTCCGGCAAAGGGCAGAGCTTTATCCGTGAGGCGGCGCAGCTGCAACAGGCGTGGGACTATGCGCAACAGGGCGGCCGCGCCGGCGCCGGAAAAGTAATTGTCGAAGGAGTAGTGAAATTCGATTTTGAGATCACTCTGCTCACCATCAGTGCCGTTGACGGCATTCATTTCTGCGCGCCGATAGGCCACCGTCAGGAAGATGGCGACTACCGCGAATCCTGGCAGCCGCAGCAGATGAGCCCGCTGGCGTTACAGCGCGCTCAGGAGGTTGCGGAAAAAGTGGTGACGGCGCTAGGCGGTTTCGGCCTCTTTGGCGTAGAGCTGTTTGTCTGCGGCGATGAGGTGATATTCAGCGAAGTGTCGCCGCGCCCGCACGACACCGGCATGGTGACGTTGATCTCGCAGGATATGTCTGAGTTTGCGCTGCATGTGCGCGCCTTCCTGGGTCTGCCCGTTGGCGCGGTGCGTCAGTATGGCCCGGCCGCCTCCGCCGTGATCCTTCCAGCGCTCAGCAGCAACAACGTCAGCTTCGGCAACGTTGAGCAGGCGCTGGGCGCGGGCTTGCAGCTGCGGCTGTTCGGCAAGCCGGACGTGGACGGTAAACGTCGGATGGGCGTCGCGCTGGCAGCCGGAGAGAGTACGGAAGAGGCGGTAGCGCGTGCGGTTGCCGCCGCTGCCGCCGTAGAGGTCAGCGGCTAAGGCTGCCGGCTCTCCCATGGCGGGAGAGACGGTGATGACTTAACGCGCGCCAGCGACGGCTTCGCGCGCCAGTTCAGTAATGCGCTGATAGTCGCCGGAAGCCAGCGCATCGTTCGGCACCAGCCAGGAACCGCCGATGCAGAGCACGCTTTTCAGCGCCAGGTAGTCGCGGTAATTTTTCGGCGAAATGCCGCCGGTCGGACAGAAGCGCACCTGTGGGAAAGGCCCGGCGATCGCCTGCAATGCCTTTACTCCGCCATTGGCTTCCGCCGGGAAGAATTTAAACTCGCGCAGGCCATATTGCATCCCGGTCATCAGTTCAGAAACGGTGCTGATGCCGGGAATAAGCGGAACGGTGCCTTCTACCGCCGCCTGCAGCAGCGGCTCGGTGATGCCGGGGCTGATAACAAACTGGGCGCCTGCGGCGGTCACTTCCGCCAGCTGCTGGGTATTGATCACCGTTCCGGCGCCAACGATGGCGTCCGGCACTTCCTGAATGATCGCCTTCAGCGCATCCATTGCCACCGGCGTGCGCAAGGTTACTTCCAGCACGCGTACGCCGCCCGCCACCAGCGCTTTAGCCATCGGCACCGCATGCGCCAGATCGTTGACCACAATCACCGGCACCACTGGGCCTGTTGTCAGAATCGCCTCGGCGCTTGTTTTCCAGTTTTTCATCGTTCTACTCTCCTGTCAGGCCAGCGAACCCATCCGACCACTGGCAATAATGGCGCGCATCCGCGCAGCAAAGAAAACGCTCAATACCATACCCGATTTTATTCGCGGTCGTCCACGCCCTTTAACGTTTTTTGAAACTGCGGTTCAATTTTCTATGCATCCGCTTCAGCGCGAAAAAAAGCCCGCATTTCGCGGGCTTAGTTGTTGTGCTTATTCAAACTCGTTCCAGGAACGGCCGTCGCGCGTGATCATGGCGACAGAGGCGACCGGCCCCCAGGTGCCTGCCTGATACGGCTTCGGCGCCTCGTTGTCGGCGGCCCAGGCGTCAATAATGGAATCGACCCACGTCCATGCCGCTTCCACCTCGTCGCGGCGCACGAACAGCGCCTGAATGCCGCGCATGCTTTCCAGCAGCAGGCGCTCATAGGCATCCGCCAGGTGAGACTGGTTAAAGGTCTCGGAGTAGCTCAGGTCAAGCTTGGTGGTTTGTAGGTTGTGTTTGTGATCGAGGCCCGGCACTTTGTTCAGGATTTCGATATCCACCCCTTCGTCCGGCTGCAGGCGAATGGTCAGCTTGTTCTGCGGCAGCTCTTGCCAGGATTCTTTAAACAGGTTCATTTCCGGGTTTTTGAAGTAGACCACCACTTCAGAACACTTGGTCGGCAGACGCTTGCCGGTGCGCAAGTAGAACGGCACGCCCGCCCAGCGCCAGTTGTCGATATCGACGCGGATAGAAACGAAAGTTTCCGTATTGCTGGCTTTGTTGGCGCCCTCTTCTTCCAGGTAGCCCGGCACTTTTTTGCCCTGCACAAAGCCGGCAGTGTACTGGCCGCGCACGGTTTTTTCGCGCACGTTGGTATGGTCGATGCGGCGCAGCGAACGCAGCACTTTGACTTTTTCATCGCGAATGCTGTCGGCGCTGAGATCGGACGGCGGTGACATAGCGATCATGGTCAGCACCTGCAACAGGTGATTCTGGATCATATCGCGCATCTGACCCGCTTTATCAAAGTATCCCCAGCGGCCTTCGATGCCCACTTCTTCCGCGACGGTGATCTGTACGTGGTCGATAGTGCGGTTGTCCCAGTTGTTGGCGAACAGCGAGTTGGCGAAACGCAGCGCCAGCAGGTTCAGCACCGTTTCTTTACCCAGGTAATGGTCAATGCGGAACACCTGGCACTCTTCGAAATATTCACCGACCTGGTCGTTGATTTCCTGCGACGTTTCCAGCGAGGTGCCGAGCGGTTTTTCCATCACCACGCGCGCCGGTTTAGCGTTCAGCTTCGCCTGGCCGAGGCCTTTGCAGATAGCGCCGAAGGTGCTGGGCGGCATAGCGAAATAGTTGATGGTGACGCGGTTTTTTTGATCGAGCATTTTGCCCAGACGCGTAAAGTGCGTCGTATCGTTAACGTCCAGGTTGCAAAAATCGAGACGATTGCTGAGACGATCCCACAGCGCTTCGTCGATTTTCTCTTTCATGAAGGTTTCCAGCGCCTCACGCACCACTTTGGTGTAGGCCGCCTTGTCCCATTCCGCACGTCCGACGCCGATAATACGGGTCTGCTCATGGATCTGCCCGGCCTTTTCCAACTGATACAGGGAAGGCAGCAGTTTCCGGCGCGCCAGATCGCCTTTGGCGCCAAAAATGACCAGATCGCATGCCTGGGCTGTTTGTGTTACCGCCATTCTTATCTCCTCGTTGCAGGATGAGTTGAGCCAAAAATTCCCGACAGGCTCAGCTCTTATTGTAATTTTCTTTCAGCACAATGTACTGTGTTTAACCGGCGCGGGTAAACCGGCGCCCGCCTCTTTTGCCATAACCGGTTACTTTAGCGACGCCATGGTCCAATAGCGCGTCGTTTTCACCCCACTTTTCTTATGGCTTTCCTTCGGTGAAAATCAGACACAGCTCATATTCTGGCAAAAAACGTCAGGATGCGTTTTACCTGCGCTGCCATGTTGCTGTCGCGACACGGTATATTCTCAGTAAATGACCATCGGATGCACCTGTAAATGAAATCGACGGAAGTGATGAGCGTAATCAAATGAACAACATGCTGGAGAGAATTCACACGCAGCTTCCCCACCTCAGCAAATCTGAACGTAAAGTCGCCGAAGCGATCCTCGCCGCGCCGCAAAACGCCATCCGCTCCAGCATCGCCCAGCTGGCCAGTCGCGCAGGCGTCAGCGATCCCACGGTAAACCGCTTCTGCCACCGCATGCAGACTAAAGGCTTTCCCGATTTCAAACTACAGCTGGCGCAGTGCCTGGCGACCGGCACGCCCTGGGTCAGCCGCCATATCGACGAAAATGACGCAGTGGATATCTACGCCGATAAAATTTTTCATTCGGCGCTGGCTGGTCTTGAGCAGGTGCGTCAGCGACTGGATATGTCGGCGATACAGCGCGCCGTCGAACTGCTGGCGGCGGCGAAAAAGATCAGCTTTTTCGGGCTGGGCGCGTCAGCCGCCGTGGCGCATGACGCGATGAATAAATTCTTCCGCTTCAATGTGCCGGTGATCTATTCAGACGACGTGGTGATGCAGCGCATGAGCTGCATCAACAGCGGCGCGGAGGATGTGGTGGTGTTGATCTCTCATACCGGGCGCACCACATCGCTGACCGAGCTGGCGCAGCTGGCGCGCAAGAACGGCGCGACGGTGCTGGCGCTTACCGCCTCCGGCTCGCCGCTGGCGCGCGAAGCGACGTTGCTGCTGGCGCTGGACGTGGCGGAAGATATCGATATCACTATGCCGATGGTGTCGCGGATGGCGCAGCTGATGCTGATTGACGTGCTGGCCACCGGTTTCACGTTGCATCGCGGCGCCCACTTCCGCGACAATCTCCGGCGAGTGAAAGAGGCGCTCAAGGCCTCGCGGCTCGACAAGGAGATCGACGTCTTTTCCGCGCCGCGCTAGCCGTGCCCTGCCGTTCTGTATTCTGCGCTTCCGACGCCCTGTCACAGCGGCGCGCCGCTTAAATATTGTCTGTTATCAATGAAGTTTTTCTTCTATGTGCAGGAAGAGTGACTTTAGCAGCGGGTGTCAGTATTGTATTTGGCGAACAGATTATCTTCACTCGCCGCCGGGAAAATCGCGCGAATGAGAACAACAAAGAGGAAAGATTACTCGCGGCAAGCCGATAAATAATCATAACCAGAACATTCATGCTTACTCTGTGCATCACTCAGGTTTCTACACCTTAAGGAAAACCCATGACCCGACGTCTCAGAAGAACCAAGATCGTTACCACTTTAGGCCCTGCTACCGACCGCGATAACAACCTGGAAAAGATTATTGCCGCCGGGGCTAACGTAGTGCGACTGAACTTCTCACACGGCACGCCAGAGGATCATCAGCTGCGTGCGGATAAAGTACGCGACATCGCCGCCCGTCTGGGCCGCCACGTCGCCATCCTTGGCGACCTGCAGGGACCGAAAATCCGCGTGTCGACCTTTAAAGAAGGCAAAATTTTCCTCAGCGTCGGCGATCGTTTTCTGCTCGACGCCAGCCTGGGCAAGGGCGAAGGCGATAAAGAGAAAGTCGGCATCGATTATAAAGGCCTGCCGGAAGATGTGGTGCCGGGCGACGTGCTGCTGCTTGACGATGGCCGCGTTCAGCTAAAAGTGCTGGAAGTGCGCGACAGCAAAGTCTTTACCGAAGTCACGGTCGGCGGCCCGCTTTCCAATAATAAAGGCATCAACAAGCTGGGCGGCGGCCTTTCCGCCGAGGCGCTGACCGAAAAAGACAAAGCGGACATTCTCACCGCGGCGAAAATCGGCGTCGATTATCTGGCCGTCTCCTTCCCGCGCTGCGGCGAAGATCTCAATTACGCGCGCCGCCTGGCGCAGGAAGCAGGCAGCGATGCGAAAATCGTGGCGAAAGTGGAGCGCGCCGAAGCGGTCTCTACCCAGGCGGCGATGGATGACATTATCCTGGCGTCCGACGTGGTGATGGTGGCGCGTGGCGATCTGGGCGTGGAAATTGGCGACCCTGAACTGGTCGGCATCCAGAAGGCGCTGATCCGCCGCGCACGTCAGCTGAATCGCGCGGTGATTACCGCCACACAGATGATGGAATCGATGATCACCAATCCAATGCCGACGCGCGCCGAAGTCATGGACGTGGCGAACGCCGTACTGGACGGCACCGATGCGGTGATGCTCTCGGCGGAAACCGCCGCCGGTCAGTATCCGGCAGAAACCGTCAGCGCGATGGCGAAAGTCTGTCTTGGCGCGGAGAAAGTGCCCAGTATCAACGTCTCGAAGCACCGTCTGGAAGTGCAGTTCGATAACGTTGAAGAAGCGATTGCGATGTCGGCGATGTATGCCGCCAACCATTTACAGGGCGTCACGGCGATTATCACCATGACCGAATCAGGGCGCACCGCGTTGATGACTTCGCGCATCACCTCCGGCTTGCCGATCTTCGCGATGTCGCGTCACGAGCGTACGCTGAACCTGACGGCGCTCTATCGCGGCGTCACGCCGGTCTACTTCGACAGCAACAACGACGGCGTGGCCGCAGCGCACGATGCGATTAACCTGCTGCGCGACAAGGGTTTCCTGGTCTCCGGCGATCTGGTTATCGTTACCCAGGGCGACGTGATGGGCACCACCGGCACCACCAATACCAGCCGCGTGCTGCTGGTCGATTAACGCCTGCCGCCGCAAGCTTTCTTCTGCGGCGTTTTCGTTGACGCAATAAAAACGGCGCGCGATCGGTTCGCGCGTTTTTTCCTTCTTTTTTCTCCTTTTCAATGACCGCCTGCCGACAATCATTTCACTGCCCTGCTCCTTTTCCCTGCTGTTTGTAGT
>NZ_JANION010000171.1:0-17825 GCF_024610815.1 Mixta sp. | reverse complement strand
TGGTGAACGGCAATGTGAAAAAATATTCTCAAAGAGTTCGGGTTTAACCGATGATTTGACATAATAGCGCGCGGTTTTGCAGCCGGCGGCTGTTTGCGGCGCGCAGGCGCCGTGGAAATTAAATGTTAGATTTTATAACTGTTATGTCCGCTTACCAGCCCGATTTCGTGGGCATTTAGCTGGTTTTACAGCTGAATATTGTTGCCTCGCTTCGGCGATCTGGTAACAAGCGCGAGATAGCGTGATTTTTCACCGAAGTAGAACGTTTTTGCGCCTTGTGGCGGCTTCGCGTGGTTGGTAAAGTAAGCGGATTTTATTTTCCGCCCCCAGCTTGCAGGATTATCCTTTAGTATGTTTAAAAAATTTCGTGGCATGTTTTCCAACGACTTGTCCATTGACCTGGGTACTGCGAATACCCTGATTTACGTCAAAGGCCAGGGCATCGTGCTGAATGAGCCCTCCGTCGTTGCCATCCGTCAGGATCGTGCCGGCTCCCCAAAGAGCGTAGCGGCAGTCGGTCATGACGCAAAACAGATGCTTGGTCGTACGCCGGGCAATATTGCCGCTATTCGCCCAATGAAAGACGGCGTTATCGCCGATTTCTTCGTTACCGAAAAAATGCTGCAGCACTTTATTAAGCAGGTGCACAGCAACAGCTTTATGCGTCCCAGCCCGCGCGTGCTGGTATGCGTACCCGTCGGCGCCACCCAGGTTGAGCGCCGCGCAATCCGCGAATCCGCTCAGGGCGCAGGCGCGCGCGAAGTGTTCCTGATCGAAGAACCGATGGCCGCGGCAATTGGCGCAGGCCTGCCGGTGTCTGAAGCGACCGGCTCTATGGTTGTGGATATCGGCGGCGGCACCACCGAAGTGGCGGTCATCTCTCTGAACGGCGTGGTCTATTCTTCATCTGTCCGCATCGGCGGCGATCGTTTCGATGAAGCGATTATCAATTATGTACGCCGTAACTACGGCTCGCTGATCGGCGAAGCGACCGCCGAACGCATCAAGCATGAGATCGGCTCCGCCTATCCGGGCGACGAGGTGCGCGAGATCGAGGTGCGCGGACGTAACCTGGCTGAAGGCGTGCCGCGCGGCTTTACGCTCAACTCCAATGAGATTCTGGAAGCCCTGCAGGAGCCGCTGACCGGCATCGTCAGCGCGGTGATGGTGGCGCTGGAGCAGTGTCCGCCAGAACTGGCCTCTGATATTTCAGAACGCGGAATGGTGCTGACCGGCGGCGGCGCGCTGCTGCGCAACCTTGACCGTCTGTTGATGGAAGAGACCGGCATTCCGGTAGTAGTGGCTGAAGATCCGCTAACCTGCGTCGCGCGCGGCGGCGGCAAAGCGTTGGAAATGATCGACATGCACGGCGGCGATTTGTTCAGCGAAGAATAATCTGCCAGAAGGGAGCGCCAGGCGCAGGCCGCGCTCCCTTTTCATGATGTCGGGGAATACGCAGAGTTTATGAAGCCAATTTTCAGCAGAGGACCCTCCCTGCAGCTCCGCCTTTTTCTGGCGGTTATCGTGGCAATCGGCATCATCGTCGCCGACAGCCGCGTGGGTTCGTTTACCCAAATCCGTAACTATATGGACACGGCGGTTAGTCCATTCTATTTTCTGGCCAACGGGCCACGACAAATTCTGGACAGCGTTGCTGAAACGCTGGCCTCTCGCCAGCAGCTGGAACAGGAAAATAAAGCGCTGCAGCGCGAACTCTTTCTGAAAAATAGCGAGCTGCTGATGCTGGGACAATACCGGCAGGAAAACGCGCGCCTGCGCGAGCTCTTAGGGTCGCCGCTGCGTCAGGATGAGCAGAAGATGGTGACGCAGGTTATCTCTACCGGCACCGATCCTTATACCGATCAGGTGGTCATCGATAAGGGCAGCCTCAACGGCGTTTACGAAGGTCAGCCGGTGATCAGTGATAAAGGTGTCGTCGGGCAGGTCATTGCAGTGGGTCAAATGACCAGCCGCGTGCTGCTGATTTGCGATGCGTCCCATGCGCTGCCGATCCAGGTGCTGCGTAACGATATTCGCGTCATCGCCGCCGGCAACGGCTGTACCGAAGATTTGCAGCTGGAGCATCTGCCGGGCAATACCGATATTCGCGTCGGCGACGTGCTGGTGACTTCCGGCCTGGGCGGTCGTTTCCCGGAAGGCTACCCGGTCGGCGTGGTCTCGTCGGTGAAAGTGGACACGCAGCGCGCCTATACGGTGATTCAGGCGCGTCCGACGGCAGGCCTGCAGCGTCTGCGCTATCTGCTGCTGCTGTGGGGCGCGGATCGCAACGGCGATCTGCCGATGGCGCCGGATGAAGTGCATCGGGTAGCCAACGAACGTCTGATGCAAATGATGCCGCAAGTGTTGCCGCCAGCGGGCGAAATGGGGCCGCCTGCGCCGTCTGAAGCGGGAGCGGCATCGCCCGCAGCGCCTGCGGTCAGTCGACCGACGGGCAGCAACCCGCCTGCCGGCAACCGTCCCGCCGCACAGGGAGGCCAGCCTTGAGCCGCTATCGCAGTCATGGCCGCTGGGTTATCTGGCTCTCCTTCCTGGTCGCGCTGGTGCTGCAAATCATGCCATGGCCGGACGATCTCTATATGTTCCGGCCCTCCTGGCTGCTGTTGATTCTGATTTACTGGCTGCTGGCGCTGCCGCATCGGGTAAGCGTCGGCACCGGCTTCGTGATGGGCGCCATTATGGACCTCATCTCTGGCTCGACGCTGGGGGTGCGCGCACTGGCGCTCAGCATCATCGCTTATCTGGTGGCGTTCAAATTCCAGCTGTTCCGCAATCTGGCATTATGGCAGCAGGCCCTGATGGTAATGGTGCTCTCGCTGGCGATGAATGTGATTGTGTTCTGGGCCGAATTTTTAGTAATTAATATCTCGTTCCGCCCGGAGATTTTCTGGAGCAGCGTTATAGACGGTATTTTGTGGCCCTGGCTATTCTTATTGATGAGAAAGATTCGTCGACAATTCGCTGTTCAATAAGGACAACTATGTTATCCCTTTATCTTGCCTCCGGTTCGCCGCGCCGTCGCGAACTGCTGACGCAGCTTGGCCTGCATTTTGAGCGTGTCATTACCGACGTTGAAGAGTTGCGCCGCGAAGAAGAGAGCGCGCAGCATTATGTGCGTCGTCTGGCGCGGGAAAAGGCGCTGGCGGGCGTGGCGGTCGCGCCGCAGGATCTGCCGGTGCTGGGCGCGGATACCATCGTGGTGCTGAACGGCGAAGTGCTGGAAAAACCGCGCGATGCGGCGCACGCGGCGGAAATGCTGACGCGCCTGTCGGGCAAAACCCATCAGGTCATGACCGCGGTGGCGCTTGCCGATCGTCAGCGCGAGCTGGATTGTCTGGTGCTGACCGACGTCACCTTTCGTCTGCTGACGCCGCAGGATATCAGCGATTACATCGCCAGCGGCGAACCGATGGATAAGGCTGGCGCTTACGGCATTCAGGGGCTTGGCGGCAATTTTGTCAGGAAAATTAACGGAAGCTATCACGC
The DNA here is from genome assembly GCF_024610815.1 of Mixta sp. Lineage (NCBI taxonomy): Bacteria > Pseudomonadati > Pseudomonadota > Gammaproteobacteria > Enterobacterales > Erwiniaceae > Mixta > Mixta sp. The sequence goes on along the minus strand of NZ_JANION010000171.1, from coordinate 14,321 downwards.
AGTGGTTGGCCTGCCGCTGGTGGAAACCAGCGAGTTGTTCAGTCATTTCCAGTCATTGCGTGAGGTGGGTGAGAGGACATGATGACGGCTGAGCTACTGGTTAACGTTACGCCATCGGAAACGCGCGTAGCTTATATTGACGGCGGTATCCTGCAAGAAATCCATATCGAACGCGAAGCGAAGCGCGGCATCGTCGGCAACATCTATAAAGGCCGCGTCAGTCGCGTTCTGCCGGGCATGCAGGCTGCCTTTGTCGATATTGGCCTGGATAAAGCCGCCTTCCTGCACGCCTCCGATATTATGCCGCATACCGAATGCGTGGCGGGCGAAGAACAGAAGAACTTCAGCGTCAGGGATATCGCCGAACTGGTGCGCCAGGGGCAGGATCTGATGGTGCAGGTGGTAAAAGATCCTCTGGGTACCAAGGGCGCGCGTCTGACTACCGATATTACGCTGCCTTCGCGCTACCTGGTCTTTATGCCGGGCGCCTCGCACGTTGGCGTTTCGCAGCGCATTGAAAGCGAAGCGGAGCGCGATCGCCTGAAGGCAGTGGTCTCCGCTTATTGCGACGAGCAGGGCGGATTCATTATCCGCACTGCCGCAGAAGGGATCGGTGAAGAGGAGCTGGCCCAGGACGCGGCGTTTCTGAAGCGCCTGTGGACCAAGGTGATGGAGCGCAAAAAGCGCAACAAGACCCGCTGCCGTCTTTATGGCGAACTGGCGCTGGCACAGCGCGTACTGCGCGATTTCGCCGGCGCCGCGCTCGATCGCATCCGCGTCGATTCGCGCCTGACCTATGAATTGCTGCTGGAATTCACTTCCGAATATATGCCGGAAATGACCGCTAAGCTGGAGCACTACAGCGGCAAGCAGCCAATCTTCGATCTCTACGACGTAGAGAACGAAATTCAGCGCTCGCTCGATCGCAAGGTTGAGCTAAAGTCGGGCGGCTACCTGATTATCGACCAGACCGAAGCGATGACCACCATCGATATCAATACCGGCGCCTTTGTCGGCCATCGCAACCTGGACGAAACCATCTTCAATACCAATATTGAAGCGACGCAGGCGATCGCCCGGCAGCTGCGTCTGCGCAATCTGGGCGGCATTATCATTATCGACTTTATCGATATGAATAATGAGGAGCATCGCCGTCGGGTGCTGCATTCGCTGGAGAGTGCGCTGAGCAAAGATCGGGTGAAAACCAGCATCAACGGTTTCTCCGCGCTGGGACTGGTGGAGATGACGCGCAAGCGCACCCGCGAAAGCATCGAGCATGTGCTGTGTCAGGACTGCCCGGTCTGTAAAGGGCGCGGCACGCTGAAAACCGTTGAAACCGTCTGCTATGAAATTATGCGCGAGATAGTGCGCGTGCATCACGCCTACGACTCCGATCGTTTTCTGGTCTACGTCTCTCCGACCGTTGGCGAAGCGCTGAAAAGTGAAGAATCGCATGCGTTGGCCGAGGTGGAGCTGTTTGTCGGCAAGCAGGTGAAAGTGCAGATCGAGCCGCTCTATACCCAGGAGCAGTTCGACGTCGTGATGATGTAAAATCGGGTTAAGATTTTGGCCCGCATTTGCGGTTTCTCTCCGGTCAAGCGCTAAAAATGCGCGCCTGTTTCAGGTAAACTGCATCTGATTTGCTTCTCCTGCTGTTGCTGCAAAGGCACATTCGGGAATGTGAGCCAGCTTATTCATCCGTTCAGTTTGCGCAAGACAAGGAGAGGTGTGTGAGGCAACTGCCCAGGATCCTGTTACTTACAGGCGCAGCGGTGATCGTCATCGTTGCGCTACTGGTCAGTGGTTTGCGGCTGGTCATGCCGCATATCGATCGCCACCGCGACACGCTGCTTGACGCCGTCTCCTCGGCGACCGGTTTAAAAGTCGATGCCGCCTCGCTCCAGGGACGCTGGGAAAACTTCGGCCCGACGCTGGACGCGCGCCAGTTGACGGTGGCGCTGCCTGACGGCGGCTCGCTCAATATCGGCCGCGTTACGCTGGCGCTGGATGTCTGGCAGTCCCTGCTGCATGCCCGCTGGCAGTTCCGTGAATTAACCTTCTGGCAACTCGATCTCGACAGCCGCTCTCCGCTGATCAGTAACGACGCCGCCAATCACAACCTTAAAGCGGGTCAGATTAACGATCTCTTCCTGCGCCAGTTCGACCATTTCGACTTGCGCGACAGCCGCATCCGTTTCCAGACGCTTTCGGGACAGCGAGCCGAGCTGGCGATCCCGCGCCTGAGCTGGCTGAATGAAAAAGCGCGTCACCGCGCGGAGGGGGAGGTCAGTCTTTCCAGCTTTACCGGGCAGCACGGTGTGGTGCAGGTGCGGCTCGATCTGCGCGATGAGAATGGCCTGCTGAACAATGGTCGCATCTGGCTGCAGGCGGACGATGTGGACGTTAAACCCTGGCTGGGACAGTGGATGCGTGACAATACCACGCTGCAGCGCGCCCGGTTCAGCCTGGCGGCCTGGCTGAGCCTGAAAGAGGGTGAAATTTACGACGGCGATGTCTGGCTTAAACAGGGCGGCGCGCACTGGCAGGGCGATAAGCGTCCGCACCGCCTGGAGGTGGATAACCTTGGGCTGCATCTGGCGCGCTGGCGCAGTGGCTGGACCGTTACCGTACCGCAAAACAACCTGCGCACCGACGGCGAACCCTGGCCGAAAGGGCATTTCGCTCTCGCGTGGCAGCCAGCTCAGGGCGACGCGCCCGGACCGGAGAGCGAAGAGGAGCTGCGCGTTCGCGCTACCGGGCTGAATTTACAGCGGCTCGAACCGTTAATCCCGCTTTTTTCCCGCCTTTCGCCGCAGATGCTGGAGAACTGGCGTACCCTGCATCCGCAGGGTGAAATTGATGCGCTGGCGCTAGATGTCCCGCTGCGTCAGCCGGATCAAACCCGTTTTCAGGCGCGCTGGCGTGATATGAGCTGGCAGCATTGGCAGCTGCTGCCCGGCGCGCAGCACGTGACGGGCGCGCTGAATGGCAGCCTGGCCGACGGCCGCCTTGATATTCGCGTTAACGATGCGGTGATGCCTTACGGCACCATGTTCCGCGCGCCGCTGGAGATTGCGCAGGCGAGCGGTACGCTGAGCTGGCAGCACAGCAAAAACGCGCTGGCGCTGCAGGGACGAGATCTTGATATACAGGCCCGATCGCTTTGGGCCAGAGGCGATTTCAGCTACCGTCAGGCAACGGGCCAGGCGCCGCGGCTCGATATTCTGGCCGGGATTAACGTCACTAACGCGGGCGACGCCTGGCGCTATTTCCCTGAGCCGCTGATGGGCACTGGCTTAACCAACTATCTCAGCGGCGCTATCAAAGGCGGGCAGGTTTCCAATGCCACGTTGCTGTTCGCGGGCAACCCGAAACTTTTCCCTTTCCGCCATAACGACGGCATGTTTGAAGTCTGGGTGCCGCTGCGCAACGCCAGCTACGCCTTCCAGCCTGGCTGGCCGTCAATTGATAAGCTTGATATCGATCTCGATTTTGTTAACGACAGCCTGTGGATGAAGGCGCAGCAAGCGATGTTGGGCAAGGTGCAGGCGAACAACGTCAGCGCGGTGATACCAGACTATCTGAAAGAGAAGCTGTTGATTAGCGGCGATCTGCGCGGCGAGGCGGCCGATATCCGCGACTATTTCAATCAGACGCCGCTGCGCTCGTCGCTGGGCGCAGCGCTGGATGAACTGCAGCTGGGCGGTCAGACCGGCGGCCACCTGAAGCTGGATATTCCGCTGGACGGCCAGTTGGTTCATGCGCGCGGCGACGTGCAGCTTAAAGATAACTCACTGTTCGTTGCGCCGCTGAATACCCGGCTTACCGGCTTAAACGGCAGCTTTACCTACGACAACGGCAACCTGCGCAGCGATACCCTGGAGGCTAACTGGTTCGGTCAGCCGATCAACGTCGATTTTCATACGGAGGAGCAGCCGCAGTCGTATCAGATTGGCGTTAACCTGGCGGCCGACTGGCAGGTTAACCGACTCTCTCCTTTGCCGGCTGGCGTCAGCCAGCAGCTGAGCGGCAAACTTCCCTGGCAGGGCGACGTGGCGATCACGTTGCCGCACGGCGGCGGTGCGAATTACAAAATCAACCTCTCCGGCGATCTAAAAGATGTAAGCAGTCACTTACCTGCGCCGCTCGATAAGATGCGCGGCAGCGCAATGCTGCTGAAAGCAAGCGTGACGGGCGATCTGCGCCATTTCGATCTGGAAGGCGCTGTGGCGAATCATCACCGCTTTAACAGCCGTTGGCTGCTGGGCAAAGCGTTGCGTCTCGATCGCGGCATCTGGCTGAATGATGCGCGCGCCACGCCGACGCTGCCTGAAACGCGCGGCATGATGCTGAACCTGCCGCCGCTTGACGGCGACAGCTGGCTGAAGCTGTTGATGGCGAAAGAGGGCTCGTCACAGAACGAGGCGAAGAAAAAGCCGGGCAAAGAAAGCGTGCCGGCGGAAGGCCTGAGCAAAAACGCGCTGCCGGGGGAAATTACGCTCAGTACGCCCGCGCTTCAGCTGGCGGGCCAGCAGTGGCACGATACTGCGGTTACGCTGCGTCAGCAGATGGCGGGCGGTATGCAGGCCGAGGCGAAAGGGCGCGAAATCAGCGGTAGGCTCGATATGCCTGCCAGCGGACCGTGGCGCGCGCATCTCGCCTGGCTCTATTACAACCCGGTATGGCCAAAAAGCGATGGCGGAGCCTCATCTCCATTACCGCAGCAGAGCGGCGACATCAATTTCGCCAGCTGGCCCGCGCTACAACTGATCTGCGACGACTGTTGGCTGCGTGGTCAGAAGTTTGGCCGCATGCAGGCGAACCTGACGCCGCGCGGGGATACGTTAGCGCTTACTAATGGCGTGGTGGATACCGGCAGTTCGCGCCTGGAGGTCAACGGCGAGTGGGTAAACCGGCCTGACGACCAGCGCACCTCGCTGAAAGGGAAACTGAGCGGCAAGAATATTAACAACGCCACCAACTGGTTTGGCGTCAACACCCCGCTGCGCGACGCCTCTTTTATGCTGGATTACGACCTGCACTGGCGCGCCGCGCCGTGGCAGCCTTCGGAAACTTCATTGAGCGGCGTGCTGAAAACCCACTTCGGCAAGGGACAGATCGCTGACGTCAGCAGTGGCCGGGCCGGACAGCTGCTGCGGCTGGTCAGCTTCGATGCGCTGCTGCGCAAACTGCGTTTCGATTTCAGCGACACTTTTAGCGAAGGGTTCTGGTTCGACTCTATTAACGGCACGGCGTGGATCAAAGATGGCGTCATGCAGACCGATAATCTGCTGGTGGATGGGCTGGAGGCGGATATCGCCATGCAGGGCCAGCTTGACCTGGTGCAGCGGCAGATCGATATGGAGGCGGTGGTGGCGCCGGAAATCTCCGCATCGGTCGGCGTGGCGACCGCTTTTGCGATTAACCCGGTGGTTGGCGCGGCGGTATTCGCCGCCAGTAAAGTGCTCGGCCCGCTGTGGAATAAAATTTCCCTGTTGCGCTATCACATCAGCGGCCCGATAGATAAGCCGGAAATTAATGAGGTATTGCGTAAGCCGCGTGAAAAGAGCGAGAAGTGAATTTGACGCCGCAGGGGAATTACCGCAGGCTATAGCAATAATGTCACACAACGAGTGAGAAACGATGAGTCTGAATCTGGTAAGTGAGCAATTGCTAACTGCGAACAACATCAATCAGCAGGATCTGTTCACCCTGCTTGGGCAGCTTTCAGAACGTCGTCTGGATTATGCCGATCTCTACTTCCAGTCCAGCTATCATGAATCCTGGGTGCTGGAAGACCGCATTATTAAAGATGGCTCCTGGAATATCGACCAGGGCGTCGGCGTGCGCGCCGTCAGCGGCGAAAAAACCGGCTTCGCCTATGCCGATCAAATCACGCTGACTGCGTTGCAGCTAAGCGCACAGGCGGCGCGTAGCATCGTGCGTGAACAGGGCGATGGGCGGGCGCAGGCGCTGGCGGCGGTCAACCATCGCGCGCTTTACCCAATGAACGATCCGCTGCAAAGCCTGGCGCGCGAAGAGAAAATCGCCCTGCTGCACCGGGTGGACAGCGCAGCGCGCGCGGCGGACAAACGCGTGCAGGAAGTGAGCGCCAGCCTGACCGGCGTCTATGAGCTGGTGCTGGTGGCGGCTACCGATGGCACGCTGGCGGCGGACGTGCGTCCGCTGGTGCGGTTGTCGGTCAGCGTATTAGTCGAAGAAGACGGCAAGCGCGAGCGCGGCTCCAGCGGCGGCGGCGGGCGCACCGGCTACGATTTCTTCCTGGCGGATGAAGCGGGCGAAGTGCGCGCGGAGCGCTGGGCGCGCGAAGCGGTGCGCATGGCGCTGGTAAACCTTTCCGCCGTGGCGGCGCCGGCAGGCTCTATCCCGGTGGTGCTGGGCGCAGGCTGGCCGGGTGTGTTGTTGCATGAAGCGGTGGGCCACGGTCTGGAAGGCGACTTCAACCGTCGCGGCACCTCGATGTTCAGCGGTCAGATGGGCAAGCAGGTCGCTTCCGAACTTTGTACGGTCGTGGATGACGGCACCATCAGCGGCCTGCGCGGTTCGCTGGCGATCGATGATGAAGGCGTGCCGGGACAGTACAACGTGCTGATCGAAAACGGCGTGTTGAAAGGCTATATGCAGGATAAGCTTAACGCGCGTCTGATGGGCGTCGCGCCGACCGGCAACGGAAGACGTGAATCCTACGCGCATCTGCCGATGCCGCGCATGACCAATACCTATATGCTGGCCGGACAGTCCACGCCGCAGGAAATTATCGAAAGCGTCGAATATGGCCTCTATGCGCCAAACTTCGGCGGCGGTCAGGTGGATATCACCTCCGGCAAATTTGTCTTCTCAACCTCAGAAGCCTATCTGATTGAGAAGGGCAAGGTAACCCGTCCGGTAAAAGGCGCCACGCTGATTGGTTCCGGTATTGAAGCAATGCAGCAGATCTCAATGGTCGGCAACGATCTGGCGCTGGATAAAGGCGTCGGCGTCTGCGGTAAAGAGGGACAAAGTCTGCCGGTCGGCGTCGGCCAGCCAACGCTGAAGCTGAATCGCCTGACCGTCGGCGGCACCGCCTGATCATGCTATTGCCCCTGGCGGCTTTGACGTCAGGGGGACTACGCACCGCTCTCGCGGTGCTCCTGATAAATCTGCGCCACCTTCTTAAACCAGGCGCTAAGATAGTCGATACACACCTGCACCTTTAACGGCAGCTTATCTTTCTGGGTATAAAGCGCATAGACCGGACGCGGATCGGACTGATAGCGGCTGAAAAGAATCTCCACCTCGCCCGCCTTAATCTCCTCAATCACCCACATCAATGGCACGTAAGCGATGCCGCAGCCCGCTTTTAGCCAGCGGATCAGCGTTTGCGAATCATTCGTGACGAAACGGCCCTGCGGTGAAAGGTGGGTGCTGATGCCCTCTGGCGCAATCAGCTCAAAATCGCTGTCCGGGCGCACGCTATATTCCAGCCAGGAGAAATTCGCGATATCGGCGGGCTTCTCCGGCGTGCCGTGCTGCTCCAGATAATGTTTCGCCGCACAGACCACCATCGGCATCGAGCCGAGCCGTCGTGAGAAAAGGCTGGAATCCTGTAACGCGCCAACGCGGATCACCACGTCGAGACCATCGGCGATCAGATCGGGCGCCGGAATGCCGGTCACCAGGTTGACCGTCAGGCCGGGGTATTCCTGTAGCATTTCAGCCGTCATGGTTGCCAATACGTTTTGCGCCATGGTGGAGGAGCTGCCGATACGTAGCGTGCCGATGGGCGAATTGTTAAACGCGTAGAGCTGTTCATGCACCTGCTGCGCTTCATTCAGCATGCGGCGACAGCCCTGATAGTAGATACGTCCCGCTTCGGTAAGACCGATACTGCGCGTGCTGCGATTCAGTAATTTCACCTGCAGCTCATCTTCCAGTTTTGCCATAATTTGACTGATGGAAGAGACGCTCATTTGTAACTGGCGCGCAGCGGCGGTAAATGAACCTAATTCAACCACTTTGGCGAAAACTGACATTCCTTTCAGACGTTCCATTATTCACTCTGGCTTAAAAGTGATTTAGATCACATTATGTAGATAACGTATAGTCAGGCGCGTTACTATATGACGCCGGGTTGCCGTCTGGTTACTCACCTTCTGTGTCAAAGTATGTAGTACACGCTATGCTTTAGGTTCTGATATTCGTCTGACAGTGTACCTGTGGACCAACCATCATCAACCCATAACGCGAAACTTCCTGTAGCAACAGGCTAGCTTCGTGTTGGCATAACGGAAAGGCCCGGTTACGTATCAACAAGGATAAAAGATGAGTGTGTTACCGGTTATTGTCATATTTGGGCTCTCTTTCCCGCCCATATTTTTTGAAATCATCGTTTCGCTTTTGCTGTTCTGGCTGGTGCGTCGCATGCTGCTGCCGGTCGGCATTTATGATTTTGTCTGGCATCCGGCGCTGTTTAACACCGCTCTCTACTGCTGCCTGTTTTATCTGGTATCCCGTCTGTTCGTCTGAGGTTTTAAGTGAAAGCTCTAATAAGAAAAATTGCGCGCTATGCTATTACCCTGATTCTGGTTGCGATAGCCGTAGTCGTCGTGTTCCGCGCCTGGGCTTTTTACACCGAGTCGCCCTGGACGCGTGATGCGAAATTTACCGCCGACGTGGTGGCGATCGCGCCGGACGTGACCGGTCTGATTACCGACGTGCGGGTGCGCGACAACCAGTATGTGAAGAAGGGCGACGTGCTGTTCACCATCGACCAGCCGCGCTTCGAGAAAACGCTGGCCGAGGCGGAAGCCGATGTCCAGTATTACCAGTCGCTGGTGGATGAAAAACGGCGTGAAGCGGCGCGGCGTAATAAGCTGGGCGTGATCGCCATGTCGCGCGAAGCAATTGAGCAGTCGAACAACGATCTGCAAACCGCCGAACATCAGCTGGCGAAAGCGCAGGCCTCGCGCGATCTGGCGAAGCTGGATCTGGATCGCACCGTGATCCGCGCGCCGTCTAACGGCTGGGTCACCAACCTTAACGTCTTTACCGGCGAGTTTATCAACCGCGGCACTACGTCGGTCGCGCTGGTGAAGGCGGACTCTTACTACATCATGGCCTATATGGAAGAGACCAAGCTGGAAGGCATCCGTCCGGGCTATCGCGCTGAAATCACGCCGCTGGGCAGCGAGCGTGTGCTGCGCGGCACGGTGGACTCCATCGCCGCCGGGGTGACCAACAGCAGCAGTAGCGTCGACAGCAAAGGGATGGCGACCATCGACTCCAACCTGGAGTGGGTGCGTCTGGCGCAGCGCGTGCCGGTTAAGATCCGCCTCGATCGTCAACAGGGCAATCTCTATCCGGCCGGCACCACCGCGACGGTGGTGGTCACCGGCGAGAAAGACCGTGAACAGGGGCCGCAGTCGCCGCTTTCCCGGCTGCTGCACCGCCTGCGTGAGTTCGGTTAAGCGAGGGCGTGATGCAACTCGAACGGATACGCTTCCCGGTTAAGCTGACTTTCGCTCTGCTGGCGGCGCTGCTGGTGGGTTTCCACTTTAATCTGGAAACGCCGCGCTGGGCGGTGATGACCGCCGGTATCGTAGCGGGCGGCACCGCTTTCGCCGCGGGCGGCGATCCTTACTCCGGCGCGCTGCGTCACCGTGGCATGCTGCGTATTATCGGCACCTTTCTCGGCTGTCTGGCGGCGCTGGTGATTATGATTGCCACTATTCGCGCGCCGGTGGTGATGCTGCTGCTCTGCTGTATCTGGGCGGGCGTCTGCGTCTGGCTCTCTTCGCTTATTCGAGTTGAAAATTCCTATGCGCTGGGGCTGGCGGGCTATACCGCACTGATTATTGTGATTAGCGTCAATGTCGGCGGCACGCCGATGCTGGCGCCGCAGTTTGCCGTCGAGCGTTGTAGCGAAATCGTTATCGGCATCGTCTGCGCCATCCTTGCGGATATGATTTTCTCGCCGCGCTCGATTAAAAAAGTGATTGATAAAGAGATCGAGTCGCTGCTGCTCGAGCAGTATCGCCTGCTCCAGCTTTGCGTTTCGCATGGTGATAAGAATGAGGTGGATAAAGTCTGGGGCAACCTGGTGCGTCGCACCACGACCCTTAACGGCATGCGCAGCCAGCTGATGATGGAATCGTCACGCTGGCAGCGCGCTAATCGACGCCTGAAGGCGCTGCATACGCTCTCCCTGACGCTGATTACCCAGGCGGCGGAAACCTTTCTGATCCAGAACTCGCGGCCGGAATATATTCCGCCGCAGTACGGTGTGCTGATGGAAAAAGAGGTGAATAACCTTGGCGATCTGCACAAGCATTTAAAAAACCTGCGTCGCGTCATTAGCGCCTCCGGCAGTAAAAGCACGCCGCTGACGCTGGCGAGCTGGGTGGGGGCGGCGACGCAGTATCTGATGTTGCTGAAGGGCATTCAGACCAACAGTAGCATCAGTCAGCAGGAAGAAGCGATCCTGAAAGAGGATGTGGAAGTGGTGCGCGCCCGTTCGGCAGAAACGCATCACGCGATGATCAACGGCATCCGCACTTTTGTCGCCACGGCGCTGGGCTCGCTGTTCTGGCTCTATTCCGGCTGGACTTCCGGCAGCGGCTGTATGCTTATGCTGGCGGTGATCACCGCGCTGGCGATGCGCGCGCCGAACCCGCTGATGATGGCCAAAGATTTCCTTTATGGCATGACGGTGGCGGTGCCGCTGGGGGCGCTCTACTTCATGGTGATCTTGCCCGCCACCCAGCAGAGCATGCTGCTGCTCTGCATCGCCGTCGGCACGCTGGCGTTTGTCGCCGGCATCTTTATTCAGCGGCGTCAGCTGGGCACGCTGGGCGCTTTTATCGGTACGCTTAACGTGCTGGTGCTGGATAACCCGATGACCTTTTCCGTCAATGCGTTTCTGGACAGCGCGCTGGGACAGGTGATTGGCTGTTTTGTCGCGTTGATGGTCATCCTGATTATTCGCGACAACTCGCGCGCGCGCACTGGCCGCACGCTGCTGAATCGCTTTATGTATGCCGCGGTCTCCGCCCTGACGACCAATCAGGCGCGCCGCAAAGAGAATCATCTGCCTGCGCTCTATCAGCAGCTGTTTCTGTTGCTGAACCTGTTTCCGGGCGATATCGATAAATATCGCATTGCGCTGACGCTGATTATCGGCCACCAGCGGCTGCGCAATGCGGAGATTCCGGTCAACGCCGATCTCTCCGCGTTCCATAAGCAGCTGCGCTATACTGCCGATCGGGTCATCGCTTCACGCAGCGATGATAAACGACGATATTACTACCAGCGTCTGCTGCGCGAGTTCGATACTTATCAGGAAAAACTGATGCAGTATGATGCTCCGCTGAGCGTAACGGAGCCGGTGAAACGGCTGGCCGATATGCTTAAAAAATATCAGCATACTCTGATTAATATCTGATCCCTCGCTGGCGCCGCCCCGGCGCCGGCGCTTGCGCCATTTTTCCCTGCTTCATCCTGAGCAAAGGCCGAATGCCCGGCCTTTGCCATCTATACTTTGCTTTACAGGATGATTAAAACAGGAGCGAAAAATGCCTCATTCCCTGCAGGATAACGACCTTTTCCAGACCGGCTGCCTGATTGACGGCCAGTGGAAAACTCTCAATGAAACGTTCGACGTGCTGAATCCGGCCACCGGCGAGGTCATCGCGCAAGTCGCGAAGGGCGGTAAGAAAGAGACGGAACAGGCTATCGCGGCGGCGGAAAAGGCCTTTCCCGCCTGGCGTGCGCTGACGGCGAAGCAGCGGTCGGAGATCCTTTACCGCTGGTATCAGCTGATTATCGAAAATAAACGCTGGCTGGGCGAACTGATGACGGCGGAGCAGGGCAAGCCGCTGAAAGAGGCGGAAGGCGAAGTGGAATACGCCGCCAGCTTTATTCAGTGGTTCGCCGAGCAGGCCAAACGCATTAACGGCGAGATCATTCCCCCGGCAAAAACCGGCGCGCGCATTCTGGCGACGCGCGAGCCGATTGGCGTCGTTGCCGCGATTACGCCGTGGAATTTCCCGATGGCGATGCTGACGCGTAAGCTGGGCCCGGCCCTGGCCGCAGGCTGCACCGGGATTATCAAACCGGCCAACAACACGCCGCTTTCCGCTTTCGCGCTGCTGGCGCTGGCGAAAAAAGCGGGCGTGCCTGACGGCGTGCTGAACGGCGTCGCCGGCGACACCCATGCTATCAGCGACGCTATTATGGCCAGCGGCGCGGTGCGCAAAATCTCCTTTACCGGCTCGACCGCCGTGGGGAAAACGCTGATGCGCAACGCCGCCGAGACAATGAAAAAAATCTCGATGGAGCTGGGCGGCAACGCGCCTTACATCGTATTTGAAGATGCGGATATCGATGCGGCGGTAAAAGGGGCCATCGCTAATAAATTCCGCAACGCAGGCCAGGTTTGCGTCAGCGTTAACCGCTTCTTTATTCATGAGGCTGTATACGATCGCTTCGTCAATCAGCTGGCGGACGAAGTGAATAAACTGAAGGTCGGCAACGGCATGGATGAAGGCGTGGTGGTTGGTCCGTTGATTAACGCCGCAGCGGTGGAGAAAGTAGAGGAACATGTCAAAGACGCGCAGGCTAAAGGCGGGCGCATCGTGGCGGGCGGCGCGCGACACGCGCTGGGCGGGAATTTCTGGCAACCGACGGTGATTGCCGACGCCAGCGAAGAGATGAAGCTGGCGCGCGAAGAGACCTTTGGTCCGGTAGCCGCCTGCTTCCGCTTCGCCAGCGAAGAGGAGGTGATTCAGCGCGCCAACGCGACGGAGTATGGACTGGCGGCCTATTTTTACACGCAGAATCTGCAACGGGTCTTTCGCGTCTCCGCCGCGCTGGAAAGCGGCATGATTGGCATTAACGAGTGCGCCGTCTCCACCGAGCTGGCCCCGTTCGGCGGCGTAAAAGAGTCTGGTCTTGGACGCGAAGGTTCGGTATTGGGTATCGAGGAGTATCTGGAAGTAAAAGCCCTGCATATTGGCGGCCTTTAACCCCATCGGGCGCGCAAGCGCCCGATGACGCATTACGGAGCAGTCGCATGAAGAAAGAGACGTTTGACTTTAATGAGATCGTCGATCAGGCGCATTTTTATCGTCAGTTCAGTGAACGCTTCGCGCTGTCAGAGCAGTTAATTGTCGATCTTGATACCTTATGGGATGCTGTCACCGAGTCCTTGCCGTTACCGATAGAAATTGAATTTATTCATCTCGGCGCGGGGCAAAAACGTCGCTATGGCGCGCTGATCCTGCTGTTTGATGAAGCGGAAGAAGAGCTGGAAGGGCAGCTGCGCTTCAACGTGCGTCAGGGCTGAGAGATCCTCACGAAAAAGCGGCATAAAAAAGGCCCCAACGTATGGGGCCAAAGGGTTCGTCATGCAGTGACGAGGAATTATTTATAGATTTCCGCCGTAGCGTGCCAGTTATCGCCGGTACGCGCTTCAATAATGCGATAAGCGCGAGCGCCCTGCGCATCCGCTTTTTCAGCAAGCTGCGCGCGATAATCCATCGGCGAACCGCCGACGCCGCTGGCGGTGATTGTCCCCGCAGACTGCAAATGCTGCGCCTGTTGCTGGTTCACCAGTTCCGCGGCGGAAGCGCCAAACGTCGCCAGCGACAGCAGGCCAAGAGCAGTGATAGCCGTTTTCATTTTCATTGTTCATCTTCTCCTGCGATCAACAACCTGCGGGATACAACATCAAGACCAGGTCATCGATGCCAAATTCAGGCGTACGCCCGGTAATTATTTATAAATTTCAGCGGTAGCGTGGTAGTTGCCGTTGCTATAGGCCTCAACAACGCGATAGGCGGAAGCGCCCTGTTTGTCCGCTTTTCGCGACAAATGTTCGCGGATCGTGGTCGGGCTGCTGTCGATGCCGCTTACGGAGATAGTACCGATCGGCTGCAGGTTCTGGCTGGCGACATCTTGCGGGGTAACCAGTTCGGCAGCGCTGGCGCCGAATGACAGAACGGTAGCAAAACCTAAAGCAGCAAGGGTGAATGTGGTTTTCATTGTATTACTCCAGAGTATTCAGTTGTAACGGCAGCCGGCATGGCTTGATGGCGTTTTTTATATCTGGGGCTGCCCGATTCGGTGATAAAGCAACTGGCCTGCGCCAGCGGATAACTTATTTGTACAGTTCAGCAGTAACGTGCCAGGTGTCATTGTTACGCGCTTCGATAATGCGATAAGCGCTGGCGCCTTCACGTTCAGCTTTTGCCTGCAACGCCTGATGGATATCCATCGGGACGCCGGCAACGCCGCCCAGGCTCACGGTGCCGACAGGCTGTAGA
>NZ_JANION010000169.1:0-6473 GCF_024610815.1 Mixta sp. | reverse complement strand
GACCTAAAGAAGAGTTTGGCAAATGTTGCAATCTAAATACTTTTTTAGGGATTTTGTATAAGTTCTGAATAATTAATTAGTCATTTAACTATATGATTTTTAATAAATAGCACAATATGTATAATCAACCTTTGTACAACTTTGATGTTTCTGTATAACTTTACCGCTGAGCCTGATAACGGCTCTGTAACGAATGATGCATTTGCGTCGCCTCTGAAGGTGTTTAACTCGGATTTCCACCTTCAGAGGTTTTTTTTCGTCTGAAGGATGTGTTGCATCCTGTTTTGGCATCGTTGCGTTGCTTGTACCCCTTAAAACCCGGTCGACCTTACCGGCCGATATCGTCTTGATACAATAAGCCTTAACGCGCGCTGGCCGCGTTAAAGAGGACTGAAATGCAGACTATGACACCTCAGACTGACAGAGAAATTGCTGATTACTTTAATGCGCAGGAAACCGCGGCCATTAATGAGATGGAAATTCTTGGCACTGTAGTGGCTGAGATCCTCCAGGCTGGCCAGCCGATTACCAACAAAGCGATCATCGCCAGGCTTATTCAGCGACTGGAGCTGGAAAGCGACGTAGTAATGCTCGATATTTACCGTCACGTTCTGGAGCTGGTGGTCCATAAGACCGAAGACGATATTCTCAGCTAACCGGCGGCCAGCAGCCGAGACGCACCACCGTGCGGTAGTTGTCTCCATCAATAAACGTGCGGGCGGCGGTTTCCCAGTAAGGATTAAAGGGGTTAATCGCCTGGAAACCAGCTGCCCGCATAGCCTGACAGCGCGCCAGCCATAGCGGCTCCTCAGGCAGCCAGAGCACCAGCAAATCTTCCTCGGTTGAAACAGGCGTGGCGGGGTGATGAAGACACTGCGTAAATTCGAGATGCCAGCTTTCATCCGCGTAGCCGAGCATCACGCCGCTGTGCCCCTGATGATCGCTGAACGCCCCCAGCAGCTGCATGCCCAATCCCTGACAGTAAAGTTGCTGGCTATGACGTAAATCGCTGACCGGTCTGGCAATGCGTAGCTGCATCTTTTTTCCTCTGGCTGATAAACGTGCGTTTTCACCATGGTCGGACGGAGCCTGAAACTGGTGTCAGCGAACAATAACCGTTAACATATCGCGCTTGTCCTGCCCGGACAATTTATCCCTTTCAGATTTACAGTGCGCGCTGCCGCATCCTGTTAAGACAATAAGAGCCTGCAAATTATGACTACCCCTTCTGCGACGCGCGAGGCAAAGCACGTCGACAGCGAGTTAACCGTTGCCCGCGTGCTACGTTCGCCGAAATTACTGACGCGCGAGTGTCTGGCCGGCGTGATTACCGCGCTGGCGCTGATCCCGGAAGTGATCTCCTTCTCCGTTATTGCCGGGGTTGATCCGAAAGTGAGCCTGATCGCCTCGGTGGTGCTGGCGCTGACGCTCTCTCTGCTGGGCGGACGTCCCGCGATGGTGACGGCTGCCGCCGGTTCGGTGGCGCTGGTGATTGGCCCAATGGTGCGCGCGCACGGCGTTGAGTACATTATGCCCGCCGTGCTGCTGGGCGGCGTGATACAGATTTTGTTCGGCCTCGCCGGGCTGGCGCGCATGATGCGCTATATTCCCCGTTCGGTGATGCTCGGCTTTGTTAATGCGCTGGGCGTGTTGATTTTCTTTGCCCAGGTGCCGCACGTCTGGGGGCAGTCGCTGCCGGTATGGCTGCTGTTCGCGCTGACGCTGGCTATCGTACTGCTGCTGCCGCGCCTGCTGAAAAGCGTCCCTTCCCCGCTGGTGGCGATCGTGGTGATTACCGCCATCGCCATCTTCTGCGGGCTGCATGTGCCGAACGTCGGCGACGAAGGCCCGATGCAGGCTGGACTGCCCGGTCTGAATCAGCTGGCCGTGCCGCTTAACCTCGCCACATTGCAGATTATCTGGCCGACCGCGATAAGCATCGCGCTGGTGGGCCTGATGGAGTCGCTGCTAACCGCGAAGCTGGTCGACGACCTGACCGATACGCCCTCCAGCAAACGTCGTGAGTGCTGGGGACTCGGCGTAGGTAATATCCTTGCCGCCTTTTATGGCGGCATCGCCGGCTGCGCGATGATCGGTCAGACGATTGTGAACGTCGAGCTGGGCAAAGCGCGCACCCGCGTATCAACCGTGGCGGCCGCGCTGGTGCTGCTGTTGCTGGTGACCGGCCTCAGCGTCCTGATGGCGCAAATCCCGATGGTAGTGCTGGCGGGCATTATGATGATCGTGGCGCTGAAGACCGTTAACTGGCACAGCCTGCAACCCGCCACGCTGAAGCGCATTCCACTGTCGGAAACGGTAACCATGGCGCTGACGGTTGCGGCAACCGTCTGGACCGGCAACCTGGCGATTGGCGTCGTCGGCGGCGTCCTGTTCGCTATTCTGCTGTTTGCCCGCCGCGTAGCGCATGTGATTCATGCCGAGCGGCAGCTGAGCGCCGATGGCGAATCGGTGCGTTACCTCGTGCGCGGGCCGCTGTTTTTCGGCAGCAGCAACGATCTGTTCGAGCATTTCGACTATGCGCACGATCCGCAGGATGTGACTATCGATTTAACCCATGCGCAGATCTGGGATGCCTCCAGCGTGGCGGCGCTCGACGCCATTGAAAATCGCTATCAGCGCTACCAGGCGAAGGTCACCATCATCGGCCTGGATACGCGCAGCAGCGAATTCCATCGTCGCCTGAGCGGCACACTCTAAAGGGATCAGAGGCCGCCGCGCACGGCGTTTTCTGTTACGTGCGCTGGCGCCGGGCTTTACAGAGAGAGCCCAGCGCCAGCAACGCCAGCAGCGCGCCGATAACCAGCAGAAACGCCTCGCCAGTCAGACGATAAAGCCCTATCCCCCCGACTCCGCCCAGTAAAAACGCTGTTAACGTCGCGCCATGCAGCAGCAGCCGTTGCAGATAAACCGGCGCATACTCCGGTGATTCCCGGCGTCGCACAATGTCGATCAGCATCGCCAGCTCAATACCGATATCGGTCGCGGTTCCTGAAACGTGAGTGGTGCGCACGCGCGCATTGGAGATCCGCGTTACAACGGCATTTTGCAGGCCCATCAAAAAGCTCAGGCTAAGGATCATCAGCGTACCGGAGGAGAGAGCCGTAAAGCAGGCTTCGACCCAGCCCAGCAGCATCAACAGCAGCGCCTCCAGCAGAATATTGATCGCATATACGGAACGAATGCCGTGACGTCGACCCTGATTAATCAGCAGCGTCGAAAAGGCGGAGCCGAGAATAAACAGGCAGACAATTTCGAGAAAAAAGAATGCGACCGGCAGCTCACTGCGCGCCAGCCGCTCGGAGAGCGAGGAGACGTTGCCGGTCATATTGGCCGAAAAGAAGCCTACCGCCTCAAAAGCGGCGGTATTCAGCGCGCCTGCCACCAGCGCGAGCGTAGCGGCCAGTCGACTGTCGGTGACAAATGTTCTGGCCTCATCCTGACAAATTAACATAGTGACTTACGACAGAAAGTTAAGATATCGCCTGCGGCGGCGCATCAGGCCGGGCAGGCCCTGAATCGTTGATCTTCTTTTTCGCAGCGAACCGGCGCTGTCATAAAGAGATGACCAAACGGACAAGTTAAGGAAAGCGCTATTATGCGCTTTCTGCGCTTTTCTCTTTTGTCGCTTATCAATCTGCGCCCTTTCAGCCCCTGTTAAGCCTTTCTTTTCATGCTGCTGAAACCGAGAAGCATCGCTTATTAGTATGTTGTAACTATTATTAAGAGTGACTGACGCCGCGATGATGGTAGTTTGCTCGTATCTTTGTGCGCCTACAGGTTTTTACAATTTGTCAGGAAAGAATCGACAAAAACAAAAAAACCGCCCTTGGGCGGTTACGACATCACTGCTTATTGCTTTGATTTTATTCGGTATGTTCGATGGTGCCCGGGGCGGGACTTGAACCCGCACAGCCATACAGCCGAGGGATTTTAAATCCCTTGTGTCTACCGATTTCACCACCCGGGCAGGGTGTAAATTGGAGGCGCGTCCCGGAGTCGAACCGAGGTGGACGGATTTGCAATCCGCTGCATGGCCACTCTGCCAACGCGCCTTTATTCCGTATGATTACCCGCAACCGGATAATCTAAATTCTGTATGAGAAGCAACCAATTTTCGCTGCTAACTCATTGATTCGAGAAGTTTTTTCGCCTTCCCTCATCTGATGGACGGCATTATGGACTAACTTAATGAGGTTGGCAACCCCCTGAAGTTAAATTTTTTTAGAGCCTTTCCTTCTCCGGGGCGGCACGGCTCCGGCCCCTGCTTCAAATGCGCGCTTTTCACACCGACAGCAAACTCTGCCGGCAGCCGGGTAAATGTCTGCGTCAGCCGCCTGGTATGAAAGGCGCCATAAGTATAGATGGGTTTCCTGAAAGGAGAACAGACTTAACCGTAACCTCATACCCTGACGCAGCCTACCGCCCGCTGACGCTTTTGGGCTGGCTGCCAGCTTCACTGCCCCTTTGTTCAAAAAAGCTGACGCTACCAGAAACCAGAGCGCTTGCTGATTACATTACAGCGCAGGTACATATCACATGCTGCAAGATAATCGGTGCGCCATAGCCAGCATAAATGCAGACAATAGTATCCACCTGCCGGAAAGAAGCAGAACAGGTAATAAACTTCAAACGGAAGGTTCCACTCCAGCAGGGTAAGCACGACATTGAGAAGTAAAATCCATGCAAACTGTACGATCAACAAAAAGAGTATTCTGAGCACGACGGGTTTAGCGTACAACGAAGCACAGGGGACAGCAGCCGGCGAGGTGATTTCAATCTCTTTCAGAAACAACTTACCCAAAAGAACATAACGTCTGGAGCGGCAGGAAAAAATCAGATCTATAGCCAGAACGATAGCGCAAAGAATAAACATCGCAATAATCAGTCGCGCCGAGAGCCACCCCTCATTTAAAGAAAAGTCGGCATTGTTTTTCAGCGGACTAATAGTTAACACATTTAATGCCAGGCTGAGTAAAATGTAATGGCTGAGCGCCTGATAAAGAGTTTTATAACGCGTGTTATGCTCCTCTTGCATGATTACCTGTTTGATATAACAGACTCTTAATCGTCTGTAGATAAGATATAAAAAGAGCGGCAGCAGAAGCAGCAGGCCAAAAACACTCTCCAGCTTCTCAGAAACAAAAAAAGCAGCCTGAATGGTTAACCAGGTAATAAAGTAAGCGATAAAACCGCCTGCCAGCGGTGTGCTGGCTATTTTTTCTATTGTGGAGCAGCGTTTGCCAGTGAAAAATTCAAAGTCTATGCTTTTCAGGACATACTTATACATCCACCAGGCTTTAAGTTCACAAATAAGGTTGAAAAATACGATTGCCACGATGCCGCTGATAAGCCACGTATCCTGTCGCGTTAGTGAATAGCCATTATTTTTCCAGTAAAAACCCAGCAGCATAAAAAGAACAAGATAAAGAATAAGGATCAATCTCTTGTCATGATAGCGTATAAATTTAAAATAATCGGGACTCATAACAGCACCTTCATATCAGATTATTTTTCTGCAATGCAATGACATCTGCGCTGAAAAAGAAGAGAAATCATTCAGCAACAGCCCCAGATAAGCTTTATTACTTATTTCAATAAACATAACGGGCTCTTTACGCATCAGCAAATATTCCAGCGAATCGGTCCATTTCACGGTATGGGTGAGATGCAGCGATAAATTTTCCCGTATCTCTTGCGGGTTCATTTCCGGTCGTCCGGTTACGTTCATCACTACCTCATGTTGAGGCTGTTCGATGCTTATACCGGCCAGAAAATCTCTCACAGGCTGAACGCCTTCGCTCATCAGACGCGTATGCCAGGCACCGCTAACGCCCAGCTTCATCGTTTCATAACGGTCGGCAACCAGCTTCTGTGAAAACTGGCTCAACGCGGGCAAGGCTCCGCCAATCACCTGCTGGCGGCGACTGTTATCGCAACTAATATCCAACTCCATATCAGAGCGGGCCAGCAAATCACGCATCGCCAGGTAGTCCACGCCCTTTACCGCCACCATAGCGCCTCTGTTAACTTTACTCAGCTCATCCATTACCCTGGCGCGAAAGTCGATCATTTTAAAGAGCGCCTCAAGAGTAATAACGCCAGCAGCGTATAATGCGCTATATTCCCCAACGCTATGACCGCAGGAAGCCACAATGGACTCGGACTCTAACTTTCCTCGCATTAATGAATAGAGTGAAATATTTATTGCCGTCACAGCAAGCTGCTGAACCCTGGTCTGTATCAGCTTATTCATTGGCCCTTTTAAGCAGCAGCGGCGCAGATCGATACCCGCTATATCGCTGGCACAATCCCAAATCGCTTTTGTGGTTTTATTAATATCCCACAGATCGGCTCCCATACCAATAACAGGATTACCCTGCCCGGCAAAAAGCAGAGCAACAGTCGATGAGTTTACATTGCTATTCATATGCATTTTCTCAAAAATAATATTT